>CAZLND010000310.1:0-3189 GCA_964560635.1 uncultured bacterium
GAAGCAAAAACGCCAATGTGTAACAAGAAAAAAAGCCTCGCCTACCCGGCGGGTATTTTTTTTTATTTTAAAGATCAGCCAGCGAGGTTTTTTTTAAGCTTTTCAGATCTTTTTAAAAGAACGTTCAGCGGCCTTCTCAAGGTTCATCCTTCTTTTACCTTCAATGGGGGTAAGTGTCAGACTTTAACCGTTGGTTGAAATGTGAATATCTGTTTTCTCGTCGATATTCAAGTGATCCATGATGCCGCGGTCGATGACCAGGGCGTAGCTGTTGCCGTGTTTGGTGAGCTTCTTGATCATGTTTTCCTCCGTGGTAACGTTGTGCATACAACGTGGAAGTAAAAAAGCCTTAGCCTGGGTGATGCACTTTCCGCCCATGAGCCACTTTATGGATGACACTGGAAATGAAGGTTTGATAGGGAAGACCTTCTTCCATGGCCTTTAGTTGAATGGCCTTTAGATCATCCCCCGATATCCGGATGTTGATCCGGTAGTCCTTGCGTAGGGAAGCTTTGGCGTATGTGACATGCTTTTTTTTCTCGGTTTCAAGGTTCTTGATGCTTTTCAATTCACCTCGCTCGTAGGCCTTCAAGATCTCGGATTCCTCGCGGCTTAATTTATCCTTCATGTCTGCCACCTCCTTTGCCATATTTCCGAAAAGCCTTGCGGCTCGGAATGATCGTAATCAACCGTATTTTCCCGCCGACCTCCTCATAGGGGACCAAATAGAGGTGATCAGCTAGCCGAACAACGTAGATCTTCTGGGTAGGATACTTGGAGTGGTTGGGATGGTCCGTAATATCCACCAAACCGTTTTCCCCGATCGCCCTGAGGATATCCTCAAAGGAGATGCCCCGTTCTGTGATGAGCTTTTGGTTCTTGTGGGGATCCCAGGTGTAGCTGGTCATGCGGTAATTTTAGCCTAATGTGTGCCTTTTGGCAACAAGCCGCCAAGAGCAATAGGAACGGGTATAGCGCCCCCACGGATACTGAGTCCTGCTACAATAATCTCCATGATCCGTCTGCCATCCCTGACCTACATCGCTGAGCATGCCCGTGGGGCGTGGCGGCGCTTTCCCTATGTCTTGGTCTGCGCCTCCCTTGGGGTGATCGTCGCCATCACCCTCATCGAAGCCGAATCCAATGACTTCTGGTTCACCAAGCTCTTGATGACCTTGGGGCTGGGCATCCCCCTTTTCTTCTCCCTGACGATCTATAGGGAGAGTCCGGTACCTCGATTAAGGTCCACCTCGCTTCATCTATTAGGCGCTGGCGGTTTGTTGCTGGTCGGCTTCTATTTCCTCTCGGGCCAGGCCTTCACCGAGAATTTCTTCCTCAATTACGCCCAATGGGCCCTGGCCTTGCATCTCTTAGCGGCCTTCAGCCCCTTCTTGAGGGCGGGGGAGACCCGGGGCTTTTGGCAGTTCAACCGCTACCTCTTCCTGCGCTTCCTCCTTTCATCCCTTTACGCCGGGGTCTTCTATATAGGCATGATCATCGCCTTGGGCGCGGTGGACCATCTTCTGGGCATATCGATCCACGATAAGCTCTATGCCGACATTTGGGTCTTCTCGGTGGGAGTCCTGCTGACCTGGCATTTCCTGGCGGGAGTGCCGAAAGAGATCTCAGCCCTGGAAAAGGACGACAGTTATCCGGGAGGCTTGAAGATATTCACGCAATATCTGCTGGTTCCCTTGGTCACCCTCTACCTAGTCATCCTCTATCTTTACTTGGGCAAGATCCTCCTTAAGGCCGATTGGCCCAAGGGCACGGTCACCTGGCTGGTGTCGGTCGTGTCGGTGGCCGGGGTCTTCAACTTGCTCTTGCTCCAGCCGGTACAGGAAAAGAACGAGAACCGATGGATAAGGGTCTACGCCAAGGGTTTCTACCTGGCCCTTTTCCCGCTTTTGCTCATGCTCTTCACATCGGTGGGGAAGCGCATCGGCCAATATGGAGTGACCGAACAACGTTATTTCGTGACGGTGCTGGGGCTTTGGATAACGGGTATCGCCCTTTATTTCCTTATTCAAAAAAAGCCCTCTATCAAGACCGTTCCCCTCACTCTTTTTCTGGTGACCCTGCTCACCTCCATGGGTCCTTGGGGCGCCTATTCGGTTTCCCGCTTCAGCCAAATGGGGCGGCTCAAGGCGTTTTTTGTGAAGGATGGGATGTGGAATGGGACCAAGACGATCAAGGCGGCCAAGGAAGTCCCCTTGGAGGACCGCAAGGAGATCAGTTCCATCCTCGATTACTTGGTGGAGAACCACGGGGTCGTGCCGCTCCAGCCCTGGTTCGACTTGGACCTTTCCAAATGGAAGGACGAAAGGGCCCGCAGTCGTTACGGCTATTCCAGTGTTTCCACCGAGATATGCAAGTCCCTGGGGTTCGAGCATGTGGACCGTTGGAACAACGAGGCCAATGGGGGCTATTTTGCCTATTACGCGGATCCCTCAGAGCAGGTCATTCCCATCAAAGGCTATGATTGGGTCCTCCCTCTGCGGATGAACACGAAATTCACTTTAGAAGGCCGGGAATGCGGCATGGACAACACCAAGGGTTTGTTGACCCTCAAGATCGCCGGTGAACCGGACCTGATCTTCAACCTCTCGAAAATGTTGGAGGGGCTGGAAGACACCAAGGCCGATCTCAAAAAGGAAAAGGTGCCCGCTGAGAAGATGCGGCTAGAGGCGGCCAATGGTCACTGGGAAGGCCGGCTTTGCTTGGAGAATATCAGCGGGACCCGCAAAGGGAAGGAATTGGTCACGACCTATACCAGCGGAACGCTTTTATTGAGACGGGTGAAGTAGTCCAACCCAAGAAGAGGTCTTTCGACCATTTCTTCCCAACCTGACGTAGGTCATTTTCCTCCCTTTTAAATGAACTAAAATCTAACCAAGCCGTCTAGAGAGCAACTGATCGTCCTATTGCCCAGAAGGACCTTATGAGAATCGTAAAAGACAGACTAAAAGCGTTGGTATTCGGTTCGTCCCTTGCTTTGTTTTTGACCTTTCCCGCCCCGGCCCTTTGGGCCTGCACGGCCACCTCGACCAGCACCTATACCTTGACCCCCACGTCGACCATCACCAATACCAATACTCCCACCTCCACCAACACCCCCACGTCCACTTGGACGGGGACTTGGGTCACTGATACGCCGGTCAACACGAACACTTTCACCAACACACCCAC
>CAZLND010000311.1:0-3157 GCA_964560635.1 uncultured bacterium
CAGGTCAATGACGCCCTTCAAGCGGCCGTCAGCAAGCATTCGCCCCCCTACCGCAACGGGGGACAGATCAAGCTGCTCTATGGGCATCAACGGACGGGCCATCCTCCGGCTTTCGAGGTCTTCGCCAACCGGGCGGAATGCGCCGCCCCTGCCTATATGCGGTATCTGGAAGCTGAACTGCGAAAGGCTTTCGATATGCACTTCACTCCCTTACAATTGGTCTTGAAGACCAAGGGTGACAAACACGAATACAAAAAGAAAACCTTCAAGCGAAACTTTAATCCTACGCTCCAAAAGCACAGGTCTTCAGTGCATCGAAAGAAGAAAGAAAAAGGAAAGTCTCGGTGAGTGACCTTCTCATCCTCGTCACGGCTTGCTTGCTGGGGTCCATCCCCTTCGGGTACCTGCTGGTCAAATGGGTCAAAGGCGTGGACATTCGTACCCAAGGCAGCGGCAATATTGGGATGACGAATGTCTGGAGGGTGGCCGGCGCGGGGTGGGGAATCGCTACTTTGGCGCTGGATATCGCCAAGGGCGTCCTGGCGGTCTGGTTGGCGGCTCATTTCGACCCGGAAGACGACTGGCTCCGGGTGGCCTGCGGCTTGGCGGCACTCTTGGGCAATGTCTTTTCCATCTTTCTCAAGTTCAAGGGCGGTAAGGGCATCGGGGTCAGCACCGGGGTCTTCTTTTATCTGCTCCCGGTCCCTAGTTCGGCGGGCTTGGGCGCTTTCATCCTGGCGGTCCTTTTGACCCGAATGATCTCGGTAGGCAGTCTTTTAGGGGTCTCGGTCATGATGGCTCTCACTTTTTATTTCCAAAAGACACTCAATTGGTATTCGGGCTTGGCCCTCTTCGCCACGGTCATGATCTGGTGGACCCATCGGCAGAACATCAAGCGGATCCTTTCAGGAACCGAGAACAAGATAGGTAAGAAAAAACCATGAAGATATGTGTATTAGGCGCGGGAAGCTGGGGTATCGCTTTAAGTCTTCATCTAAAGCGGGCTGGGCATTCGGTGTCCCTTTGGGGCCATAGCCCGGACAAGATGAAGAACCTTCGGGACCGGCACGAGAACTTGGTCCAACTTCCCGGGGTGCTGCTCCCTGCCGAGGTCGAGGTCACTGCCGATCTGGGTCAGGCTTTGGCGGGAAGGGAAGGGGTGGTCTTTGCCATTCCATCACATGCTATCCGGGAAACGTCCCAAATGGCTTTTGGCCACTGGCCAACCGAAGCCTGGGCGGTATGCGCCACCAAGGGTCTGGAAGAAGAGACTCATTTGCGCATGAGTGAAGTATTAAAGCAAAACCTTAAAAACAATAACTTAATCGCTGTTTTATCTGGTCCAAGCCATGCCGAAGAAGTGTCCCGCAAGATGCCAACGACCGTGGTGGCGGCTTCAGACCATCCGGCTTTTTCCATGACCGTTCAAAGCGTTTTCCACTCCGATTACTTCCGGGTCTATACCTCGACCGATGTCTTAGGCGTGGAGTTGGGTGGGGCTTTAAAGAACGTCATTGCTATTGCTGCCGGCATCTCGGACGGCCTGGGCCTGGGGGATAACACTAAAGCCGCCTTGGTCACCCGTGGATTGCACGAGATCACCCGTTTGGGGGTGGCCCTGGGGGCCCAAGCCCCGACCTTCGCGGGATTGGCCGGAATGGGCGACCTTATCGTGACTTGCACCAGCCAACATAGCCGCAACCGGCTCCTGGGAGAAAAATTGGGGAAGGGGATCGCCTTGCCGGAGGCCCTGAAGGAAATGGTCATGGTAGCCGAAGGGGTCAGGACTTCCCACGCGGCCGTTGAGATGGCCCGGAAGGTTAAAGTGGACGTTCCCATCACCGAAGAGGTTTATAAAGTCCTGTTCGAGGGCAAAAAGGCCAAAGAAGCCATGCTGTCTCTCTTGTCCCGCTCCGCCAAACCGGAGCAGGACCAACTTTCTTAGGCGCCCCGTGAAGCGCCAGGACATGATCAAAAGCCTGAACCGACTGGGTTTGACCAAAAATCAGTCGGCCCTGGCGGTGGACGCCTTCTTCAACGCCATTGTGGCGGGCTTGCGGGAGGGCAAGAAAGTTTCTATAGTTGGTTTTGGGACTTGGGAATGGAAGAAAAGGGCCCCGCGCCAGGCTCGGAACCCCAAAACGGGGAAGGCGGTCCGGTTGGAAAGCCGCAAGGTCCTTTTGTTCAAGCCGAGCCCGGGGCTCAAGAAAAAGTTGAAGAAGTAAGCCGTTATTCATTGTTTTTCAGTAAAGACGATTTGAACCACCAAGACACTAAGGCGCCAAGAAAACCATAAACTTCTTGGGTTTAAAATAGCCAGATGTTTTTGCTGTTCTTGGTGTCTTGGTGGTTAATTAGGTTTGATTTTGGTTTCTGGAGAATTCATGCCCGAAGAGCAAAAGCTTTTTTACACTATCGGCGAAGTGGCCCAAACGGTGAACGTGAAACCCTATGTCCTACGCTATTGGGAGACCGAGTTCAAGAAACTCGACCCCCAAAAATCCCAAACGGGCCAGAGGACTTACCGCAAAAGGGATATCGAGATCGCCCTGACCATCAAAAGGCTGTTATACGACGAGAAATACACTATCGCCGGGGCCGTTCAAAAGCTGGAGGAGTTGGAGAAAGAGGGGCTGGACCAGATCGATATGTTCGCCGTGAAAGCCGCCGAAGAAGCGGCCATCGAAAAGGCCAAGGCGGCGCTACCCAAATTCGAAATGGCCCTCGAGGAAAATTCAAAGAACGAGCAAGTGGAACATTCGCCAAGCCCCATTTCCAGTGAAAAGGCCGATGAATTCCTGGGCTTGATCGAGGCTTCTAAAGCTATCTTCGAAAAGTATGGTTTGGCCTGATTTATTGGAAGAATTCCCGCTTCTTTTCTTGAACGGTCCGATTTTTTGGCCTATAGTGTGCATCCCTTCGGGGAGACGTGGTTTTCTGGACGGGGTGTAGCGCAGCGGCTAGCGCACTTGGTTCGGGACCAAGGGGTCGGAGGTTCGAATCCTCTCACCCCGACCAGAAACCTATTCTGGATTGGTCTGGGGACCGTCCCCGGCCGTGGATGTCCGGTAAAGTTGACCTGAAGTTCTTGTTTTTCGATGGATGTCGGGGCGTGGCGCAGCCCGGTAGCGCAGTTGCATGGGGTGCAAAAGGTCGC
>CAZLND010000312.1:0-2058 GCA_964560635.1 uncultured bacterium
AACTGGACCCAGGCCAATAATAATTGCGCCTTTTCGCCCCGCTATTCCCATTCGAGCGTTGTCTTCAATGGGAAAATGTGGGTGATCGGCGGCACCAACACCATTACCAATTACAACGACGTTTGGAATTCCACCGATGGGGTGGTTTGGACCTCGGTCCCTCAAAACGCGCCCTTCACGCCGCGTTACGGCCATACCAGCTTGGTCTACAACAACCGTATTTGGGTCATCGGAGGTTATAACGGGGGATTCCAGCACGATGTTTGGTGCTCGACCGACGGGTCGAACTGGATCCAGGTGACGAACACGGCTAATTGGAGCGCGCGGGCGAATCACTCCTCGGCGGTCTATGACCCGGGTACCGGTCCCTTGATGTACGTCATTGGCGGAACTGATGGAAGCGCCCGTAACGACGTTTGGTCCAGTCCGGACGGGGCCAATTGGACTTCGGTGACCAATTCGGCGGGGTTCACCTCCCGTAGCGGACAGTCCAGCCTGGTCTATAACAATGAACTGTGGGTACTGGGCGGCGCTAATGGGGCCACCTACAACACCGATGTTTGGCATTCCCTCGGTGGGTCTTCCTGGAATTCCGCCACGGGAGTGGCTTTTTCCCCGGGACGGCTCATGCATTCCTCGGCGGTCTTCAACAATATGATGTGGGTGATGGGCGGTTTGGACAACACTTCCACCCACTTGAACGACGTCTGGTATTCCCCCATGAACACCCCGACCCCCACCCCGATACCCACTCCTGTTATCTCGTGGTTTTATAATAGTTATGTTTACCAAAGCGGCGGGTCTTTCAACGCGGGTATTTGGCAGACCGTAAATGGTCTGCCAGAAACCACCGACACGGTGACCCTCAGTTATCAAGGTGGGTCGATCCCCCTGCCCTACATTTCCACCGTGAACATCAGCGGTACCGACTATGCCAAGTACCAGAACGCAGTCAATTTCCCTTACACACCGGGCCAAGCCTATACCATCACCAGCATCACTTCCCAAGGGACTGCCTCCGGCTCGGGGGTGGCTCCTGGGGGTTTTACCTTCGCGGCGGATGGATCGGGCGTGACATGGTCCACCAATGGTAATTATAGTTCATCCGTCCAAGTCTTTGACCCGAGCAGCACA
Source organism: uncultured bacterium (assembly GCA_964560635.1). GTDB lineage: Bacteria > Oederibacteriota > Muellerivitia > Muellerivitales > Muellerivitaceae > CAZLND01. The sequence goes on from CAZLND010000312.1 coordinate 1,135, forward strand.
TCGGTCTTCACGAACAATGGAACCGGTGTTTCGCCGGTCGCCATTCCCGGTTCCACTTATACGGTTTACGGGAATTACACGATCAATTCCAATGTCACGAGCAGCGGAAACCTGACCAACCTAGCTGCCGGGTCGGCGCTGATCATTTATCAGTTCGGCAACTATAATTACAATTACGCGGCTCCGACCCCTACCCCTACCCCCTGGACCTTCAACATCAGCGGATCGGTGAACTATACGGGGGGTGCAAGTCCTGTGGACAACAATCATCCCATCATCCTCGAGGCCTATAACGACCCGAACGCCAACCTGACCCATTCATCCTGGCAGACTAGCGTGACCGTGAACGGGGGAAATTTCACCGTGAACGTGCCCTTCGCTGGGACCTATTATTTGGCCGCGGCCTTGGATACCTTTGGTTCCACTTATTACCAGTTCGCCCCCGGCGACCCTTACGTTTTTTACAACGCTATTTACGTCAAACCCATGTCCCCTATCGTCGTTTCCGCGGGCGGAACTAACGTAGGAACCCTCACCATCGATGGCAGCCATGTCCTGAGCGGCATCAGCGGGACGGTCAACTACTCCGGAACGCAGGGGACAATCGACGGGGCCCATCCGGCTATCGTCCAAGCCTTCGCCGACCCCAACCTGCTTTTCCCCGTGACGGGGCATGGGAACGGACAGTTAACCAGCAACGGCGGGACCTATTCTTTCGTCTTGGACCCGGGGACCTATTACCTGAGCGCCTACCTGGACGCCTATGCGGATAACAAGCAGGAGTCTGGTGAACCTTTCCAGATCTATAGCTCGCGTTGCTCCGTTCCGGGCAATCCTTTGGTGGTGAACGGGAATATGGTTGTCAATTTCATCCTCAACGATGCCTGTACCAGTTACAACACCCAAACGCCCAGTCCCACGCCC
>CAZLND010000312.1:2068-3140 GCA_964560635.1 uncultured bacterium
AACCGGCTTACGGGTTCTTTGACCTATTCAGGCAGCATGGGGCCGGTCTCTTCCGCCAATCCCATGGCGATGTACTTGACCAATGACGCCTTCTTCAATTCGGAACAGTCCGCCTCGCAGGCCGTGACCCAAAGTCCGGGAGGTTACATGTTGGGCGTTCCCTCGACGGGGAACTATTATCTGGCGGTTTTCTTAGGCATCTTGAACGACAACGGCGGGCTAATCGTCGGGTCGCCCATTCAGTTCTATAACGCTCATGCCGCCCCCCCCGGAGATCCCATCGCCATCTCAGGGAACACCATCTTGAACCTTACCTTGACCGACACCACCAAGGTCTCGGGTATCTCCGGGACGGTCCAATACAACGGGAGCCTGGGTCCGATCTCGATCAACAGGCCCCTCATCGTCACGGCTTACGCCGATCCCTTCCTGACGGTTCCCGCCAACGGTCAATCGGGTAACGTGACCGTCAACGGCGGCCTCTATAGCGTTTCCACCTTCGATACCAACACCTATTACTTGGTGGCTTTCCTGGATATCAATGAGAACCACCATTTGGACAACGGCGAACCTTATGAGATCTTCAACAACGAGTCCTCGACCCCCGGGGATCCCTCGACGGCCAGCACGAGCAATACCAACACCAATTTCAGTTTCGGAGATTCCAATATTTGGGGAGGAGGAGCCCCCATGCCGACTCCCTCGCCCACCCCTTGGCCCTATCACCTCAAGGGGACGGTCGTTTACACCGGTTCCACCACCGTCAATAACAGTCACCAGCTGATGGTCTACGTTTACGACAACTCCTATCCGACGATCTCGAACTCTCCACCTTGGATCACGTCCTTCGTCAATAACAACGGGACCTTCGATATCAGCCTGCCCGGGCCCGGCCTTTACTATCCTTTCTTCTTCGTCGATAAGGTGGGGAATCAATTCAGGCCCCAGCCTGGGGACCCCTATATCTATTGGTTCAACCAGGCCAGCCGGCCCATCGCGCCGGTCCCCATCCTGGGTGTTTATGACCTGGGGACCTTTTCGTTCGGTGACTCCAACACCCTCTCGGGTGTTT
>CAZLND010000313.1:0-3124 GCA_964560635.1 uncultured bacterium
TCTTGGTCCTGACTGAGAGCGATGACCATGTCCAATTGACACTTGATGGGAAAGATGTCCTGGAAGGGAGCCTTGGGCCCCAGGGCCGGGTGCTTTTATCCAGGGGAAGCCATCGCTTGACCTTGGAACTGAAGGTCGCCGAGGGTTACTTCTCGAAGGTCAGTCTTGCCTGGAAGGTCCCAGGACAGGATAAATTTGAGATCATCCCCTCCCAAGCCTTCGGAAGGGTGAAAAAACCATGAGACCTAGGATTTCCCCCTCGAACCCCGGGATCCAACTGACCCTCGCTTTGTTCATGGGCGCCCTGGGCCAATCGTTCCTGTCCCACCGGGAAGAGCCCTGGACCCTCTGGGCCGGATTTGCCTTTTACCTGCCCGCCCTCATCCTGTGGCTCCGGTCTGTCCGATCAACCACCCCGAAGATTCCCGTCACCCTCTCCCCTCGCCTGGAAGCCGTCCTCTTTTTCGTCATCCTCCTCGTGGCTGCCTTTTTCCGGACCTACCGGCTGGACCAATTCCCCGCCGGCGTTTTCACCGACGAGGCTTGCGTGGGATGGGGGGCCCTTCGCATCCTGCATGAGGGCTGGCGGCCCTTTTACGAGGTCTATCACCTGCTGGTCTGGGACCAACCTCTTTATTATCTTTTGGCCGGTTGGTTCGCTTTCCTGTCCCCCACTCGGGAACATTTTTTTCTTTTTTCGGCGGTCCTATCCCTTTTGACCTTCCCCCTTATCTATTGGGTCTTCCGCCAATGGGCCGACGCCCGCGCCGCGCTACTGGGACTGTTCCTCTTGGCCGTGATGCGCTGGGACGTGACCTATAGCCGGGACAGCCACCCAGCCATCCTCATCCTTTTTTTCATGTTCGGCGCGCTGGGATTCTGGCTTTACGCTTTGCAGACAAGGAAGGCTTGGGCCCTAGGAATGGCCACGGTTTTTTTCGCAGGCGGTTTTTATTCTTACCAGGCCTACAAGGCCTTTTTCCTTTTGGCGGTCCTCTACGCCCTTTATGAACTGCTTCGGGATAAGACCAGTTTCTTGAAACGCGGATTGCCCCTCGCCCTCTTGGGCACCCTGGTCCTGACCGCTCCCCTTTGGCTTTATCGATTGGGCCAGGGGAACTTGGGCGAAAGGGAAAAGGAACTTTTCATCTTCCCTTCCCTCTTCCAGCAAGGAAGCCCCCTTCCTTTTTTGAAACACCTATTGGGCACGGTCCAGATGTTCAACCGGGAGGGAACCCCTTGGTTCCTGGACAATTGGCCGGGCCATCCTATGTTGGACAATGTCACCGGCTTGTTCTTCGTCCTGGGAGTCGCTTTGGCGGGTTCCCGTTTCCTTGAGCGGAAATATTTTTATCCTCTGGCGGGCCTTCTCATCATGGTCCTGCCTTCCTTCTTATCGCTTTATCCCGCCCATGCCAGCCGGGCCTTTGGGACCGTTCCCTTCGTTTGTTTCCTGGCGGCCCTGGCCCTGACCGAGGTCCGCCTCCGGACTGCGGTCTTCAAACCCGCGCCGCTTCTATTAGCAATGGTCCTGGGTCTTTCGGCTTTCTTGAATTTCCGGACCTATTTCGCCGGGCAAGCGCTCGACGCCGAATGCTGGAGGAACGCCAGCACCGACGCGACCTTTGTGGGAGAAAAGATCGCCCAGGAGGGTGACCGCTTCGACTATTACCTGGCTCCCCGCTTTTCCGGACACTGCTCGGTCTTGTTCCTGGGTTATTCCCAAATAACGCGCCAGCACTTGCTGGACCTATCCCACCTTCCCTCCCCTCATACTCTCCCCCCAAGCCGGGGCCTTTGCTTCGCCCTGGGAGAAGGCCAGACCGGACTGTTGGACTTTTTAAAACAGGTTTATCCGGGCGGGAAGAGCGAAGCCATGAGCGACCCCTGGGGCTACCCTCTTGTACATTTTTATGAAGTCCCGCCCCAAGTCGCGACCCCATTACACGAACCGCGGTATTCAGGGGGCCTGAAGGGCACCTATTACCATTCGGCTGTTCCAACCGGAAAACCCGCTTTGGTCCAGGTCGACCCGGTCGTCAATTTCACTTTCCGGAACGATTTCCCCCTGGACCCATTCCCTCCCCTTTCAGTGGTATGGGAAGGAAACTTGAAAGTGACCGAGCCCGGACCTTACCGATTCTTGGCCCTTACGACCGACCAAACTACCTTTCAATTGGACGGGAAAAACTTATTCGACCGGGGAAATAACGAATCGGGGGACGTTTTCTTAAGGAAGGGGCTGCACCCCGTTCGGCTTTTATTCCAAAAATCCTCGGGTGTGGACACCGCGCTGAACTTGGTCTGGAAAAAGTCGGGAGCCGTCAAATATGAGGTGGTTCCCTACACAGCCCTGAGCCCTAAACCCTAAAGGCAGCGGTTGGCAGATAGCTGTTAGCGGTTAGTTTTAAAGCCAAGCTACCAGCCATCGGCTATCAGCTAACGGCTGGTTTGTAATACCGATAGGTAGGTTTAGAGGTAAGCGCGGCCAGGTCGAAGCCCTTGTCCTGGATGACCTTCTTATACCAATGGGCGCTCTTCTTGAAAGTACGCTTTTGGGTCTTCCAATCCACATGGATGAGACCGAAGCGAGGGTCATAACCGAAACACCACTCGAAATTATCCAAGAACGACCAAGCGTAGTAACCCTTCACCGGCACCCCTTCCTTTATGGCGCGATGAATGGCCTCCAAATAGGTACCCAGGTAATGGATGCGCACATCATCCTGCATCGTTTCCTCGGCGGTGCGGGCCGAATCCCTCGTGGGAAAGCCGTTCTCCGTGATGAAGATCTTCTTATAACCATATTCTTTCCAAAGCATGGTCAAAAGTTCGTACATGGAAATGGGCTCGACCGGCCAGTTCAGGTCGTTCTGCGCGATGCCCGGAGGCAAGTCGTTCAAATTGTCGATGATATTGTCCCCGGGGGCCCTCCTTGTGTAGTTCGGGAAATAATGGTTCATGCCTAAGAAGTCGATTGGCTGCTGGACCGCTTTGAGCTCCTTCTCGTACTTGGCCGCCGGTTCTCCCGAATAGTCGAAAAGGAAGCCCGGATAAGAGCGTCCCGCCGAGGGCGCCAGGAAAACATGGTTGAACAGATCGTCCAGGTTCTTGGCGTGTTTGA
>CAZLND010000314.1:0-3100 GCA_964560635.1 uncultured bacterium
CAAGGGGTTGTTCGGGACAATTGTATTGAAAAATAACCTAAATAATCTCGGGGTGGGGGCGGGTACAAGCCACCAAGGGCAGGGAACCTCCAGCCGCAGTTCCACCATTACGGGTTCGATGACGGCAAAGGTCGTCTCAGTCCTTCCGAGCGGGAACTATTTGATCGAAGGGACCCGCTATGTCGAGGTCAACGACGAGAAACAAACCATTGAAGTGACGGGCGAGATCAGGCCGGACGACATCGCGAGCGATAACACGGTCCTTTCGACCCGGGTTGCCAACGCGCGTATCAAGTTCACGGGTACGGGCCCCGCTTCGGAGACTTCGAAGCCCGGGCTTTTGACCCGAGTGTTCAGCTGGCTCGGACTTTTTTAGGCTAGGCACATTTTGAGGAGGCTTTCGATGATGGACCATAAACGAAACAAGGCCCTTTTTCTTTTGGGGTTCGTCCTCCTTTGCGCGGATCTCCAAGCCGCCCAGGTCCGGCTCAAAACGATCGCGACCGTCAAGGGTGTTCGCGAGAACCAACTCATTGGTTATGGCCTTGTGGTGGGGTTACAACGGACCGGGGATACCCAAAGGGTGACCTCGACGTTACAGAGCATCACCAATATGCTCATGCAGTTCGGCGTCAAGATCAGCCCGGACCAGATCCGCACCCAGAACGTGGCCGCGGTCATGGTCACGGCCCAATTGCCTCCCCTCTTGAAATCGGGTGACAAGATCGATGTCACGGTCTCGGCCATCGGGGACGCCCGGAGCCTGCAGGGTGGAACACTTTTGATGACCCCGATCCAGGGTCCGGATGGCCAGGTCTATGCCGTGGCCCAAGGGCCTTTGGCCGTAGGTGGCTTCAGCGACAACACCGGAGAATTTCCACTCGTCCAGGTCAACCACACGACCGTGGGACGGGTTCCCAGCGGCGCTTTGGTGGAAAGGGAAGTCCCTTCCACTTTTGTGGATAACAACACCATTTCCATCCTTCTGGACAAACCCGATTTCGGCCAGGCTTCCCTGGTGACCCAAGCCCTCAACCAGCAATTCGGGGGTCAGACGGCCCGCGCGGTGGATGGCGGACAGGTGGACGTGAAAGTCCCTTACAACTACCAGGACAATGTCGTTGATTTTGTCGCCGCCGTTGAAGATACCGCGGTCATGACCGATGCTCCGGCCAATAGGGTAGTCATAAACGAGAGGACTGGCACGGTCGTTATGGGCCAAGACGTGCTCATTGATTCGGTCGCCATCGCCCATGGCAATTTGCGATTGGTCATCAAAAAGACGACCCAAGTCACTCATGACGCGGTTTTTGGACACGATCAATTGACGCATTCCACGACGGTTTCGGTAGATGACACCGGTAAACAAGGGAATTTGGTCGTCCTTCCAGAAGGGGCGTCCTTATTGAACGTGGTACAGGCCGTTAACGCGGTTGGAGCCACTCCCCGTGACCTTATCTCCATCCTCCAAGCCATCAAGGAAGCCGGCGCTCTTCACGCCGAACTCGAGATCATTTAAAGGCAAGAACGTGAATTATTCGGCTCAACCCATTTCCGCGTTGTCCTTGGCCGCTTCGGCCGGGTCACAGCCCCTTACGACCCCCGCTCTTCAACAAGCCATGGCTTTGAAACCCATGATGGCCGTCCAAGCGGCGGGACAGGTCATGGCGGATCCTTTGGCGAAAACCTCAGCCACTACCCTGAACCCCTTGAAGTCGGAGTTGAACCCCCTGAATCCGGTCTTCTCCCCGCTTTCCGGCATGAAAACCCATACGGACGCCGAGCTGAGGCAAGTTTCCCACAAGTTCGAGGCTGTTTTCATGCGGATGATGTTCAAGGAGATGCGCCAAACGGTTCAAAAGTCGAATCTGTTCGGCAATTCGCAGGCCATGGAATTTTTCGAGACCATGCAGGACGATCAGCTGTCGGACAAATTGGCCTCGGCCGGCGGGTTCGGCTTGGGAAATGTCATCTATCAGAGGCTCAAACAAGTCACGGTCCCCCATCTTAAAACCTTCTCATGAGCCTGGCCAATTGCTCCCGATGTGGCCGGGTCTTTTCGATGGTTCCCGGCGGTCGGGACGCCTGCCCTTCCTGCGTTAAAGAAGAAGACGATAATTTTAAAAAAGTTTTTCATTACCTTTCCACTAGCCCCGCCGCTACCGCCCAAGAGATATCCCAGGCCACTGAAGTCGATATCAAAGAGATCTATCGGTATGTCCGGGAGAACCGGCTTCGGTTGGTCAAAACCGATACGGGTCTCCAGTGTGAAAGATGTGAAATCCCCATCAGCCAGGGGAAAATGTGTGAAAACTGCCTGAAAGAGCTCTCAAAAGAGATCAAAACCGATATCGATAAGTTCAAAAATCAAAGGAAAACAGGCCCTTCCGCCCCAAAAGCCGCTTTCGACCCAAAACACTTGAAAGAGAGGCGCGGCAAGGGTCATTAACCCGCCATATTGGCCCAAAATGCGGGAATCCTCCAAAAATCCTTATAATTGGCCGGTTTTTCCGTTTTTAGGTGTTTTTAGTCCCCTCCAACCCTTTTGGCCTAAAGTTTTATGCCTAGGCACCGTTAGGAAAAGCAGAAAACCTAAGGAGTTGCCTATGCGTATCGATGGATTCCAGAACATTCCCGCCCTGCTTCAGTCCTTCGGGGTGGAAAAAAATACCAAATCCAATTCGGGTAACGGTTCCGATAGTCCCTCTTCGTCCGTTTCCTTGAGTTCTTTCGGGGAAGTCCTTCAATCCCTTCAACGGCAATCGGCTCAATCCCTCAAGTCTCGCGCCGCTCACGTAGAACAATTGGCTCAAAAGAATCAGGCGGGCGATGTTTCCGTGGATATCGGGAAGCTGGCTTCGAAGTTGGTAGATTCGCAGGTCATTAACTTCCAAGGATAAGCATGAACGAATTGATCCTCACGCTCATCGAATACCTGAAGGAAGAAACGGAACACTACCGTAAGTTGACCTTGCTTGCCGGCCAACAAAAGGAATTGTTGATGGCGGGCGGCGTTGAGAGGCTTCCGGAAAACGTGAGATTGGAAGAGAAGGAAGTTTTCGCCCTGGGCCCGCTTGTGGCCAAGCGTGATGAGATGCTC
>CAZLND010000315.1:0-3083 GCA_964560635.1 uncultured bacterium
ACCGATCGTGGCACCTTCATGATCAACGGCGCCGAGCGCGTGATCGTGAGCCAGCTCCACCGCTCCCCTGGCGTCACCTTCGACGAGGATGATGGCAAACTCTCCGTTTCCGGTAAGAAGATGTACATGACCAGTGTCATCCCCTACCACGGCTCTTGGTTGGAGTTCGAGTTCGACGTCAATGGCGTTCTTTTCGCTCGTATCGACCGTAAACGCAAGTTCGTGGCCAGCACATTGCTTCGGGCCTGGGGTTTTTCCAGCGATGAGGATATCCTGAAGATCTTCTTCGAAGTGGAAAACTCCGAAGTGACCGAGAAAAAACTGCAAGGCAAAGCCGCCGCCCAAGACGTGGCCAACCCCGAAACGGGCGAAGTCATCGTGGAAGCTGGCGCGGATTTCACCCCTGAGGTCGTCGCGGCCCTTAAGAAGCTGGGCGTCAAGCAGGTCAAGGCGGCCCCTTCCAACCCGAACGAAGTTTCCATCCTTAATACATTGCGTAAGGACAATACCCATTCGCAAGACACGGCCCTTGTGGAGATCTACAAGAAGATGCGGCCCGGAGATCCTCCGACCTTGGAGAACGCTAAGAGCCTGATGGACAATCTTTTCTTCAATAAAAAGCGTTATGAACTGGCCCGTGTGGGTCGTTACAAGATGAACAAAAAGCTGGGCCTCAAGACCCCGCTCGACCAGAGGACCATCTCCAAAGAAGACTTGGTGGCCATCATTCGTTACCTTTTCGAGTTGTGCAACGGCAAGGGCGAAAAGGACGATATCGACCATTTGGGCAATCGCCGTGTCCGTACGGCCGGTGAATTGTTGGAGAACAAGCTTCGCTTAGGCTTTACCCGCATGGAGCGGGCGGTCCGCGAGCGCATGTCGATCGTGGATATGGACATGAACCCCATGCCCAGCCAGCTTATTTCCACCAAGCCCATCACCGCCGCGGTGAAGGAATTTTTCGGGACTTCCCAGCTTTCGCAGTTCATGGACCAGACCAATCCTCTGGCCGAGCTCACCCACAAACGTCGTCTGTCCGCCTTGGGTCCTGGTGGTTTGAACCGGGAAAGGGCCGGCTTCGAAGTCCGCGACGTGCACCATACCCATTATGGCCGGGTCTGCCCCATCGAGACGCCGGAAGGTCCGAACATCGGTCTTATCGCGTCCCTTTCGACCTATGCCCAGATCAACGAATACGGCTTCGTCACCACCCCCCTTCGGAAGGTGGAGGGCGGCCGGGTTTCCAAGAAGATCGAGTTCCTGCCGGCCGATGACGCCGACAAGTACATCATTGCCCAGGCCAATACCCCCTTGGACGACACCAATAAGTTCACGGGTGACATCATCGCGGCCCGCTATAAGGATGACTTCCCGTTGGTGACGGCCAATGACATCCACTATATGGACGTTTCCCCTCGGCAGCTTTTCTCCGTGGCCACGTCCCTCATTCCCTTCCTGGAGCACGACGACGCTAACCGTGCCTTGATTGGTTCGAACATGCAGCGCCAAGCTGTGCCCTTGATCCGTACCGAGGCTCCCTTCGTGGGAACGGGTATGGAATACAAAGCCGCTTATGATTCCGGCGTGTTGGTCATCGCCAAGCGCGATGGTGTGGTCGCGGGCGTTTCCTCCGACGAGATCATCCTCTTCGCCGATGAGATGGACGAAACCGGCTCGGTGGACATCTATAAGCTCACCAAATACAAGCGTTCCAACCAGGACACTTGCATCAACCAAAGGCCCATCGTGAAGAAGGGCGAAAAGATCAAGAAGGGCGATGTCATCGCCGACGGACCTTCCACCGACCAGGGTGAATTGGCCCTGGGTCGTAACCTCCTCGTGGCCTTCATGCCTTGGAGAGGGTTCAACTTCGAGGACGCTATCATTGTTTCCGAGAAATTGGTCCGCGAGGATTACTTCACCTCCGTCCATATCGAGGAATTCGAACTGGAAGCCCGGGACACGAAACTGGGCAAAGAAGAAATTACGCGCGACATCCCCAATGTGGGCGACGAGGCCCTGAAGGACTTGGACGAAGAAGGCATCATCCGCATCGGCGCCGAAGTGGTGCCGGGCGACATCATGGTGGGGAAGGTCACCCCCAAGGGTGAGACTGAATTGACCCCTGAGGAAAAGCTCCTTCGCGCCATCTTCGGCGAGAAGGCCGGCGATGTCCGGGACGCTTCCTTAAGGGTGCCTCCTGGAGTTGAAGGCAAGGTCATCGACGTCAAGGTCTTCAAGCGCAAGGAAAAAGACGAGAAGATCAAGGGCCGGGACGCCTCCATGGTCAAGGCCATCGAGAAGGATTCCCTGCATAAGATCAAGCAGCTGGAAAAAGAGAATGAGGCCCGCATCGAGGTCCTCAAGGCCCAGATGCAGGAAAAGTCCAAGGACCTGAACAAGTCCGAGAAGAACGCTTTGGAAGAGAAGTTCGAAGAGGAATCCAACCGCCTCAAGGAAGTCCTCGAGAACCGCGTTCGTGAGATCGACCGCGATAAGAACAACGAGATCGAGAAGATCAAGAAGGGCGATGAGCTTCCTCCCGGCGTTATCAAGCTGGTGAAGGTATATGTCGCCAAGAAGCGCAAATTGTCCGTTGGAGACAAGATGGCCGGCCGTCACGGTAACAAGGGTGTGGTCTCCAAGATCGTCCCTGTGGAAGACATGCCTTACCTGCCCAACGGCAAACCGGTCGATATCATCTTGAACCCCCTGGGCGTTCCGTCCCGTATGAACGTGGGACAGATCCTGGAAACCCATTTGGGTTGGGCCGCCCACGAGGGCGGTTACCACGTGGCTTCCCCCGTGTTCGACGGGGCCACGGAAGCGGAGATCAAGAAATCCCTGAAGGAACATGGACTTCCTGAAACCGGTAAGATCACCCTTTATGACGGTATGACGGGTGAGTCTTTCGACCAGGAAGTGACCGTTGGTTATATCTATATCCTCAAGTTGGCCCATCTGGTGGACGACAAGATCCACGCCCGCTCGATCGGGCCCTATTCCCTCATCACCCAGCAACCGCTGGGCGGGAAAGCCCAGTTCGGTGGTCAGCGTTTCGGCGAAATGGAAGTCTGGGCGCT
>CAZLND010000316.1:0-3081 GCA_964560635.1 uncultured bacterium
AAGTGGAGGTCGGTGTATTGGTCTTCGTGGGTGTGGGCACGGATTGGAGGCAACCACTGGCATAGATACTCATAAGCCAGCCGTAGCCGGTGAATCCGCTTCCGGGGGCGGAAGGCATGGAGCCGTTATAAGAGAAGGTCTTCCAAAGCAATCCTCCCCCGCCCGCATTGGAATAGAAGAAATTCGCAGTCCCCGAGTCGAAACTGGCCGATAGCCAGTAAGTGCCCGGCGCCAAGACCGTATTCGGGACCGCGAAAGTGTTCCAACCCGAGGTCATGAGCATGGCGTTACTTTGGGTCAACAAGGCCCCGGGAGACCCCGCGTTATCCGAATAAATGCCCAAGACCCCGTGGCAATTGGTGCCCGAGCCCATATAGATCTGTAACGAATTGACCGTCATGGCTTGCGACAGGCTGTAGGAACAGCAATCCAGTTGGCCGCTCAGGTTGCAGCAGCCGATCCCATCGGCCGTGTCGCCGAAGGTGGCCGGTCCGGAAGCGCAACTGGGTGGAGGTTGCATGGTGATGGTGAAGGTCTTGCTTTGGTTGCAGACGCACTGGGTGGTGTTGGTCACGGTGAAACTGTTATTACCCACCGTCAAAGGGATGCTGTCGATCTCGCGCGAACTGGAAGTGAAACCGCCGGGGCCCGTCCAGCTCCAGGTTTCACCCGAATCCTGCGGACCCAGATTGACCACCGCGCCGTAAGGGACCGTGGCACTATTGGTCTGCTGCCAAGCCGCTCCGTTGACCTGGAGATAAGGGGTCACCGCCGCCAAGGAACAACTGGTGCCGATACCCGCGGCGATCTGTGTTGGCCAATCGGTGCCCGGGCACCAGTACCAGTCCGGCCAAAAGAATCCGCCCGTCGCGCCGGAGGACGAGGCCCATGTGGTGAACTGCGCTTGGCTGGCGTAGTTGGTTTCTTCGCCCGGGACCACATGGACGCCATTGCCATAGGCGGAATTCCATTGAGCCGGATTGTTCCCCGCCCCGCCTTGATAGCATTGCAAATAAATGATGTCACAACCCGAACCCAGGTTATTTTTCAACTGCACCCAAAAACCCTGGTTGGTATAGGGCGCTTGGGTGAGCTTCATCCCGATGCTGTTGAGCATCTGGCCGAAAGTCGTGGTGGAATTGATGTCGTAATTACCCTCATCGTCGTCGTTGATGGCGTCCAACCCCGGGCAGGCGTTCTTGAGGGCTTGGAAGTTCGTTCGCAGGATGCCGTTCACACCTTGGGAGTTGATGAGGCTCTGGATGTTCGCGAAGCTCGTGTCTCCCCAGCCGCCCAAACAAAGCTCGTAACGGGTGACCGAGGTGGGAGGGGTCTTGAGCGCGGTCACGTTGGAGCCCCAGTTGGGATCGCCCATATAGACACCGTTGTGCACCATCGTCACGGAGCCCGAGGCGATGGTCAGGTCGCCGTTGGGCTGGACCGTCAGGGCGAACATGATGATGCCGTTCCAGCAGGAACTTTTCAGGTTGGAGACGGTGAAACAGCCGGTGAATTGATAGCCATCATTACCATCGCTGGCGTAAATGGCGGTGTAAGCGGGGAAAGCTTTGGAGGGGAGAATGAGAAAAGCGAAAATCATTATGAGCAGGAGCGAAAGATAAAAATGATTTTTGAAACGACTCATCGGAACCTTCGCTTTCAGGCGAACGAACCGGCTTTGAATATTTCGGGGCCGGTCCAAGATCGTTCCCCACTCGATGACTTTCACTGTCGGTCAGGACAGCGAATGCCGTGAAATCGCTTTCACGAAGTCTGAAAGAGGACAGACTTTGGACAAGTCGGGACACGCATAAGTTAATCCAAAAAAGGTTCCCCGAATTGGATAGGACTAACAAAAAAATGGATGGAATTGATTTGGAAGGTTAAACGAGAGTTTTAGTGAACGACCGTGAAGCGGACAATTTGCCGCAACACCCTTTGGTGAGCCGGGTTAAAGCCTTCGACCTCGGCTAGGTACAAACCACTGGCAAGGCCCGAAACGTCATATTGGATCAAATCGGGTCCGGACGGTCCGGGGGTTGTCGGTATGAGCTCCCCCGCCACCGTATAGAGTTTGAAATGGAGTTCCAGCCCTTGGCCTTGGGTGGCCCGGAAGTTCACCACCGAACCCGTACCCGGCCCAAGCGCGTTGGGCTGGGCCGACACCAGTCCCCCATCCTCTTTACCCGGTCGGACTACGATCTCTTTATTGATGTCCGATGTTCCGTTCGCGCCGTCGTCCCAATGCGTTTCCAATTCATACACTCCCGGCGTCACGGGGCCGCCATTATCACTGGTGCCATCCCAACTAAGCTGGACCGTTCCTCCGCCCGTCGTCTTGACCGATATCAGGACCTGACCCGTCAGGTCACTGCCACCCGGCGTTACCACCGACGATGAGAGCTCCACACTGGTCATGCCCGCGCCCTTCGGGGAACCCTCCAAGGCATAAAGATGCCGCACGATCTCCCCCGCCGAGTTATAGACCATCACCGATACCCGCGCGACGCTCCGGGTGACCGCCACTTGCTGGGTCACGCTGGATACCTGGCCAAGTGGACCCACACTGCTCACCTGGACGTAGTAGACACCGTTCAAGACCGGGTTACCGCTGGCGTTTGTCCCGTCCCAATTCCCCAAAGGCCCGCCCTTATAGGAAACCCCTACCGCGCTTCCGTCGCCTGAAAGCGCCGTGACCGCGTTCGCGCTCAAGACCACACCGGGAGCCGGCTCCGCCATTTGAAGGGAGGCTAGCTGTTTAACCTTCTCCCCGGCGCTGTTATAGACCGCCACGATGACTGTGTATTGTCCGGGGATCGTGGGGGTGCTGGTAAAGGTCACCGTTGGGGTCGGCGTTGACGAATGGGTCAATGTAAAGGTGAGAGTGAAAGTTGAAGTCATTGTCGGAGTTGGCGTCGACGAGTTCGTCGGCGTTGAGGTGACGGTGGGGGTTTTGGTGGGGGTAAAGGTCATCGTCGCCGTCGGCGTGTTTGTCCAAGTACGCGTGTCCGTCGAAGTAAGGGTTTGGGTGTAGGTTCGCGTCGACGTGAACGTCGGCGTATTTGTCGGTGTATTGGTGCT
>CAZLND010000317.1:0-3062 GCA_964560635.1 uncultured bacterium
TCGCGAAGCAGCCTGGCCCGGTTTTTCTTATATCATCATGTCCATCCAAAAAGGGAAGTACGCTTCCATGAAGTCCTGGGTACTCAACGACCAGTCCCAATTCGACGAAGAACCTATTGGTTAAGCGGCCATGATCTGGCTTGGCATGGCGGTCGTTGCCGGTTTTTTCAACGCTTTTTGGACAGCCCTTTCCAAGAAACTACTCCAGAAGTTATCCCCGCGTGAATTCACCTTGGTTTTTCGGACACTATCCGCCCTGATGCTTTTCCCCTTGGCCCTTTTCCAATGGACTTGGCCGCTTTCCATCAAATGGTGGGGTTTGACCTTGGCCGCGGGTTTTTGCGAGGGATTCCGAACATGGATGTTGGTCCGTGGGGTTCAAAAGGACTATTACACGACCTACGCTTTTTATAACCTGACCCCTTTTTTCACCGTTTTGGCCGCGCCCTTTTTTCTGAATGAAGCTCATCCGAACTCCCTGATCCTTGGCGGTTTCTTCATTGCCATGGGAGCTTTTGTTTTTCATCGGATGGGGGCCTGGTCTTGGACAGGCTTGCTCGGAGCTGTTTTTTCAACAGCCGGTGTCATTTTCAACAAGCTGGCCTTGGCTGATTCGCCTCCCCTTTTCTTCGCTTTTTGGTCTTTCGGTATCGGGGCCTTGATGTTGATCCCTCTCGAGGCTCTAGGTGGCGCGCCGCTTCGACCTAAGGTCATTCAAAGGGAATGGAAAAATGTCATCGCTCCGGCTTTTTGGTCGTTCCTGGCATCCATCCTTTTCTATATCGCTTTGAGCCAGGCTCCCGCTTCCAAGATCAATCCGTTGGTGCGAGCCAACCTGCTCTTTGGGTTTTTATTCAGCTATTATCTTCTGAATGAGACCCATAACTGGAAGCATCGGGCATTGGGTGGTGGGTTGATCCTCGTGGGCCTTTTATTGGTAGCCTTCGCATAACGAATACACCGAGGTTGCTTCGTCATTTTCACCCGCCTATTCGGCGGGCATTCCTCGCAATGACAGCGGTTTGAAAGGATTTAGATGATCTGGGCATGGTTGACCTTATCCTCTGGACTGCTGAATGCCCTTTGGAGCTCCCAGATCAAGTCCCGGGTCCAAAAGGAAGGGGCGCTGACCTTCACCATCAGCATGCGGTGGGGAGTGGCCCTCTCGCTTTTACCTTTCGCACTTTTCGCGTTGAAAGTTCTTTCCGCAAAATGGTGGTTCCTATCGACTTTGAGTGGTTCTTTAGAATGTTTAAGTCTTTGGGCGCTAACCCGTGGCGCGAGGCATGATTACTATTCCACTTATGCCCTGAGCAACGTGACGCCGATCTTCAGCGCTTGTTGGGCCTTGGCCTTTTTAGGCGAAACCCTTTCCCCGACATTGGGTTTGGGGGTTGTTCTGGTGGTGGCGGGCGCGCTTTGGCTTTACTACAGGGGCCATTGGTCCTGGTGGGGACTTTTAGGGGCGATCTTCGGGTCCTTGAGCGGTCTTTTCAGTAAGATGGCGTTGCCGGAAAGCGGTTTCCTTCTCCACTCCTGTTTTGCTTTCATGGTCGGAGCGTTCCTTTTGACGGTGGGCGGGTTGAAGGGGAGAACCACCACTGTTCCGGCTATCGCCCGCAATGTTTGGGCAAATAGGATATTGATAGTCTTGTCCGCGCTTTCCACGGTGGTTTTTTACGCGGCCTTGCAGATGGCTCCTTTGAGCAGGGTCAGTACCCTCGTCCGAGTGAACCTGGTGTTCGGATTTTTACTGAGTTATTTCCACTTGGGCGAGAAACATGGGTGGAAAGCGCGAGGCTTCGGCGCTATTTTGCTCCTGGCAGGATTGGTATTGGTCTTGTGGAAACCCTAAGGAGGTGACATGAAATTCCTTACTGAGTATCTTTGGTTCAACACGAAGAACCATCGGGAATATATCAACATCACCCCGGAGGTCGAGAAGGCGGTCAAGAAAAGCGGCATCAAAGAGGGGATGGTCCTGGTCTCCGCTATGCACATCACCGCCGGCGTTTACGTGAACGACGCGGAAAATGGGTTGATCAGCGACATCGACGAATGGCTTGAGAAACTCGCGCCCTTCAAAGAGGACTATAAGCATCATTTGACCGGTGAGGATAATGGGGATTCGCATTTAAAAAGCATCTTGGTACATCATGAAGTGGTGGTTCCGGTCACGGACGGGAAGTTGGACTTTGGGACCTGGCAGCAGGTTTACTATGCCGAGTTCGATGGTCAAAGGAAGAAAAGAGTCATCGTTAAAGTAATGGGGGAGTGATGGAACAATCTGAACCGAAATTCCAGAAATATGTCTTCGTTTGTGTCAATGAAAGGCCTGTGGGCGAAAGGGTCTCTTGTGGGGGAACTTTTTGCGGCAAGGAGTTGTCGGATAAGTTGAAAGAGGCCGTAAAGACCGCGGGACAGGCCGGGCGAATAAGGGTTTCCAAATCCAAGTGCCTTGACGTTTGCGAGGAAGGAGCCAATGTGTTGATCTATCCTGACAATACCTGGCTTCATCACGCTGAAATGGCTGATGTTCCCGCTATTCTTGAGAAATTAGGCATCAAGCCTTAATATGAAGTGCTTTTAGTTTTTGAAAAGCGGGGAATCCTGAGCAGTAGATCAGTAGAACAATTGACCGCATTTTCACAGTTGGTTTTATCAACTGTTCCGATGCTCAACTGTTCCAATGCTCCGGTTTTCCCTGCGGGAAAAACGTGGGGGTGACCGGTTTCGACTGGGAAGCTGAACTTTTGGGAGCGTGTCGAGGCGCCATCGCTCGTCAAACATGGCAACGGTTTAACTGCCGACAAACAGTTAGCTCTGGCCGCTTAAAGCGGTTAGCGTTCCGCCTTTGATGCCTATTATGGGGACGGAACGTATGCAGTAGGCTGGTTCGGCTCAGGGTTGTTCCACCGATGGCCGGACGAGATCCAATGGGACTGGCTCTCCGCCGGCTGCTCGGGAGCGAGCGGGGGGCGAGACTCTTTCTTGAGCTACGCACGTAGGGCCCATTACGGATGTTTTTCAGGACGTGGGTTCGATTCCCACCACCTCCACCA
>CAZLND010000318.1:0-3048 GCA_964560635.1 uncultured bacterium
GGTTCTGGGCGTAGGACTGTACCTGGTATTCCCCGCCAGGTTGGAACGTGGGTAGCCCGGTCGAGAGGGTCCAAGCGGTGGATGTCACGGGTTGCCGATTGGAGAAAACATAGTCGTAGGAGTTAGTACCGTACCAAACAACATTGTTGTCCCCGATCGCCATGCAATTGATCGAAGCCCCTCCCGGAAGCGCCGTCCCCGGGTCCGTCGCCGTCCAGGTGTTACCCCCGTCGATCGTCCGATACATGGTCTTGGAATCGCCCCCCGTCCATCCATGGTTCGCGTCCGTGAAAACAACGCTTCTCAGGAGAACCACCGCGTGCACCTGCGCCACCCAGGTACTCCCAGCGTCGGATGTTTTCCACATCTGGCCATTCCAATCAGTGGCGTAAGCGGTCTGTTGATCTACCGCCGCTATTGCCATGATCTGGGGCGTTCCAATATTGGTTGTTTGCCGGGTCCAATTCGCGCCGCCGTCGTTAGTGTAATAGATCCCGTCACCGGCCCCGAACCAACCCGTATTCGCGTCCACGAAGGATACGCAGAATAGAGCGGCGGATGTGCCAGAAACCTGGGGAGTCCAGGTGGTTCCCCCATCCACTGTGGCCCAGACCGATCCGTTCATTCCCACCACCCAACCGTGGTTCAGGTCCACGAACTTGATCGCTTGCCAGTTAGCTCCACTCCCCGACTGTAAGTTGAAAGTGCTTCCATTGGACGCGTGCAGTATCTGCCCACTCCCCGCCGCCCAGACATTTTGGCTGTCCACGGCGCAAACGGAATTAAGCGTGTAATTCGCCGTTAACTGGCCCAACCCGACCCAGGTATTCCCTCCGTCCGTTGTCCGGGCCGCGTCTCCCACTGCCCCCACCACCCAGCCGTTGTTCGCGTCCCCGAAGGCGATGCTGTAGATCTGGAAGCCCACATTCGCTTCAGGCACGAAAGGCCAGCCGTTGAAGCCGGGGACGGGGAGCCAGGTTTGGGCACCGCTCCAAGACGACCCATTCCAATAGAGATTCCCGGGGACATCGTGAAGGGAGACGAAGATGTTGGCCAAACCCGATTCATTAGCCGGGTCCGAAGCCGTTCCCTGCAATTGGGAGACAACCCCATAGGTTTGATTGTTTTGGGGGTAGGTGACCGCGCTAGAGGGCGTGGTCAGGTCCACGATAAAGGGACGGATGGGACCATAGCCTTCTACATTGGCGTTCGTATCGGCGGCTTGGGTCTTCACTATATATTGGTTCTTATCGGTCCAACTGGCACCCGGATAGGTCCAATTGGATCCTACGAGCGAAGTGGTCAACCAGGTGGGGGCGGCCCCCCAGGTGATGCCATTCCAATAAAGGCCTGATGTCTGGTTTTGAAGTTGTAATTGGACCGAGGAAAGGCCCAAATTGCTGGAAGCCGTCCCCGTAAGCTGGACCAACCCCGGAGCGAACATACTCCCAGGGGCCGCGATCAGGCTGTGGGGGCCCTGATAGGTGAAGGTGATCCCAGCGGAGGGCGTTTCCACGTTCCCGGACCTATCGGTGGCTTGGCTTCGGATCTTATAGCGATGCCCGGCCGAGAAAGCGGGAGTGGTCTTGCTATAGCTGGGATTGCCGTTACGGTTGGAGAAAACATAGTCATAAGAGTTAGTGCCGAACCAAAGGGTATTTTGGTCCCCCGTCACCATACAGTTGATCGAGGTCGAACCCGGCATAGCCCCAGGATTATAGGTAGACCAGGTGTTGCCTCCATCAACCGTCCTATAGAAGACACTGGAATCGCCGCCGGTCCATCCGTGATTGACGTCCGAAAAAGCCACACTATGTAGGAGAACGACCGCGTGGACCTGTGCCACCCAGTTACTCCCGGCATTGGACGTTTTCCACATTTGGCCGTTCCAATCGGCCGCGTAAGCGGTCTGTTGGTCGACCGCCGTTAGGGCGAAGATCGTCGGCGCCCCAATATTCGTTGTCTGATGGACCCAACTGGCCCCGCCATTATTGGTGTAATAGACCCCGTTATCGTTTCCGGCCCAACCCGTATTCGCGTCCACGAACGAAACGCTGCGGAAACTACTGGACGTTCCCGAAACTTGGGGCGTCCAGGTGGTTCCCCCGTCCACCGTTCCCCAAATGACCCCGCCGATCCCCACGACCCAGCCATGGTTGACGTCCACGAAACAGATCGCCTGCCAGTTCGCACCACTTCCTGACTGTTGGATGAATGTCTGGCCGTCCGTGGCATGAAGGATAAAACCGCTCCCTGCCGCCCAGACATTTTTACTATCCACCGCGCTAACCCCGTATAGCGGGAAATTAGCCGTGATCTGGCCCAACCCGATCCAGCTATTGCCGCCATTCGTTGTCCGGGACGCGTATCCACCGTTCCCCACCACCCAGCCATTGTTCGCGTCCGCGAAGGCGATACTATTGATTTGAAAACCCATGTTCCCTTGGGAATAGAAGTTATAAGGATTCAAGCCCGCCGGGAAAAATTGCTCGGAGAACCCGGCAAAGGAGGCTCCGTTCCACCACTGCCCACTGATAAGGTCCTGGTACGATTGGGACACATCCGAAACACCGCTCCCCGCCACTGAGTCTGTCAAGTTCCCATTGGAATTGGAAACCACTTCATATTCACCGCTGTTAGCCGGATACAAAACGCTGGAGATGGGCGTGGTGGCGTCCCAAACAAAGGAATGGCCAAGGGAGGGGATCTCAACATTTGACCCGCCATCCGTGGCTCGAGACTTGACCAAATAAAGATCACCATTGACCAAGCTACCGGGCGTGGGTGCGGAGACATAGTTCCAGGTGCTCGTACCCGTGGCCGCCAGCCAGATGGACCCTACCTGCCAACCCGAACCATTCCAATATTGATTGGTCGTGAGATTGGCGATATTGATTTCCACTAAGTTCAAGCCATGGCTGGAAGAAGCCGTACCCGTGATGGTGCCCAAAAGATTGCCGGGCCCCAGATAGATGGAAATGGGATTCGTTATAACGCTATGCATGTCCGGGGTGTAAACCGTGGTAGGGGTGGAAGTGGGAGTGGCCG
>CAZLND010000319.1:0-3034 GCA_964560635.1 uncultured bacterium
CTTTCCTTCGAGTACCGCGAAGGCGGTTCCCGCTTGATCATGGGGACCTTGGATTCGAAAAATCGTCACGGGTTCCTGGAACCCTTGGAAGTGACCTTCTTGGAATTCACCCGCCCTATCGAATATGGTTTCCAATGGTTGGAGGATGACCCTTCTTTCAAGGCCGACCTATTCCTCAATTGGCACCAGATCAACACGCCTAGCCAACCTGAGTCCTTCGACTATGGATTCGTTTTCAAGGAGCCTTTGAGCGACCAATTCTCCTTCGAAGAACAGTTCCATGGGTTCCATTTCGGCGGCCAGCTTTACTACATCACCGTCTTCAACAACTGGGTGCCGGCGGCGGGGTTCAATCTCAAGCTCCCCGGTTTTTTGGGGGAGACCCATCTGGCGGTATTCGGCCTCATGGGTTCGCACCTGTCGGGAGGGGATACCTCCCAGGTCATTTGGGGTGAGGGCGGTTATCTAAAAGCCACGGTCATGCCGGGGGACCATCTCGATCTTTTTGGGATCGGCTGGCGCGGGCGGGATTTTTATTCCCAGGAAGGGGACGCCAATTACGCTTCCTATAGCATGCTTGATTCCGCGTCGGTGGACACCATCCACGATTTCGTCCGGGATGACCGGACCTATGTGGAGATCGGCGCTAAAAGGACTTTTCCTATAGAAGGGGATGCCCGCTTCGAGGCCGAGTTCAGGCTTCATTTCATGGACGAGTTCACGGCCTATTCCTACAAGCTGATGGTCTATGCCCCCTTCGACCTCTTCCTCTTATCCACCTCCCCAGCCTCCAAAGCGAAAGACGATGGAAACCCCTCTCAAAACTAAGATCGCCTTCACCACGCTGGGTTGCCGGGTCAACCAGTACGATACCCAAGCCATGCGTGAACAAGTGGAAAGGGCTTCCTTCCAGGCCGTGCCTTTCGAGGAACCGGCCGATATCTATGTCATCAACACTTGCACCGTGACCGCGGCGGCGGACGCGGAGGGGAAACAATTGGTCCGTCGGGCCAAGACTCGTAACCCGGATTCCTTCGTGGTGGTGACCGGTTGTTTGGCCCAGGATCGCCCCGAAGAAGTCGCCGCCCTACCGGGGGTGAATTTGGTGGTGGGGAACAGTGAAAAATCCCTCCTGCTCAAAAGGATCGCTTCCCAATACGCGCCACTGGATCCCTTTAAGGAAGATCTGCTGGAGACCCATTCTCCCTGGGGCGGCGGCATCTCTCGCTTCGAGGGTCACCAAAGGGCAACGATCAAGGTCCAAGACGGCTGTAATTTCGGTTGCTCCTTCTGCCTCATCCCAAGGGTGAGAGGCGAGATGATCTCCCGGTCCCCGTTGGAAGTCGTAGAAGAAGGGAAGCGGCTTGCCGCCAACGGCGTCAAGGAATTGGTCCTGGCGGGCATCCAACTTTCCTCTTATGGGCGGGACTGGGGCCTCAAGGTCGACGAACCCCGATTGGCCCCGGTAATCGAGAAATTATTGGCTATCCCCGGAATCCAGCGGGTCCGCTTGTCCTCCTACGCGGTCGTGGATTTTGAGGACGCCCTTCTCCCCCTTTGGCGGTCCCACTCTGGTCTTTGCGCTCATTTGCATCTTCCCCTCCAAAGCGGGGACGAGGGCATCTTGAGGGCCATGCGCCGCCCCTACAACCTGGGCCGTTACCGGGAGACCGTGGAAAAGGTCCGGCAGGCTGCTCCCTGGGTGGGGTTGACTTCGGACATCATCGCGGGGTTCCCGGGAGAGACCGAAGAGGCTTTCGAGAATACGATGGCCCGCATCCGGGAATTCGACTTCATCGATTTCCATCCCTTCCCCTATTCGGACCGGCCCGATACCCCCGGTGAGGGGATGACACCCAAGGTCGATCCTGCCGTTATTCGCGGCCGTATGGACCGTTTAGGAGAATTGAAAAAACAATGCCAGGCTCGGTCAGCCCAAAAGGCCACGGGTAAGACCTTCCGGGTCATCGTGGAAAGGCACAACCGTGAACGGCAGGCGGGGTTGACCGATGAGGGCCTACGGGTCCTCTTTCCCTATAAAGAAGGCTGGCTTGGCAAGGAAGCCCACGTCCAAGTTACAGACGGTTTTAAGAATGCCGCGAGCGCCGAATGGGTCCAAACCCATGGCTAATCCCTTGACCTTTTTTGACCGGCTTTACCTTCGGTTCTTTTATTTCCTGCGGGCCCTCCGTTACGACATGCCGGAGAACCGGGTGGGGTGGCGGTCACGGCAAAACCAGGAAGTGCGTTTCCAAGCCCTGGTGAAGATCGGGGACCTCCAAGGGAAAAGGATATTGGACTTGGGATGCGGTTTGGGATGTCTCTACGGATTCCTCAAGGGTAGGGGTTGGGAAGGGGAATATACGGGCATCGACATCCTGGACATCATGGTCAAGGACGCCCGGCGTCGTTTCCCCGGGGTGGCTTTCGAGAAGAGGGATGTCCTAGAGAACCCGCCCGTCCGCAAATGGGATTATGTCTTCATCAACGGAGTCCTCAACCACAGGGTCAAGGACAACTGGGCTTGGATCGAACAAATGGTGAAGTCGGCCTATGGCTTGGCCGAGAAAGGCGTTGGGTTCAACCTGCTCAATTCCGACGTGGAAGGGGAGTGGGGGGACCGGGACCTTTTTTACGCCGATCCCAAGGTGCTGGAGCGCAAGGTCGGGCAATGGTCCGGCGGGAACCACCGAATCGTGACGGGCTACATGCCCGAGGACATCACCGTTTATATGTTCCGGGCTTCTTAAGTCGCAGTCTTTCCTGATATCCCTGGAAAAGATCGGGGAAGGTCGATAAATTAGAGGGGACACTTCAAGAAGCGCCAGCCCAAACGGTTTTTGGCGCGAGGAGCGAAAATGAGCGGCCACTGCATTTTTTGCAAGATCATCGCGAAGGAAATACCGTCCAATATCGTTTATGAGGATGAGCTGGTCCTGGCCTTCAATGACATCCATCCCGCCGCGCCAACCCATGTGTTGATCATCCCCAAGGAACACGTGGAAACGGTCGAGGATATCCCGGCCGGACACCC
>CAZLND010000320.1:0-3031 GCA_964560635.1 uncultured bacterium
GTCATCGATAGTCGTTAGCCCCTTGACAGATAAAACGACTGGAAGTAATTATGGGGTAACTTTAACCCAGGAGGAAAACCTTGTCACCTAAGCGCCGTCATGAAGAAGATGAAGAGATGTCTGACGACGACGAGAGGGAAAAGGCCGTGGATGAGGACGAGGATGAGGATGACGACGATGATGACGATACCATCGGCCTGGAAGAAGCTGAGGAAGAGGAAGAAGACGACGATGATGTGGATGACGATGATGACGACGAGGATGACGCGGCCGAATCGGTCGAGGACATCGAGCGCAAACGCCTTTTCCAGATAGAGGCCGAGGAGATCCTCGAGAACCTGACCCTGGATGACGTCAAGGAAGTCTTGAAAGAGTACGAAATGGAGGCGTCGCTCGCCTCCCGGTTGAAAAAGCTGTTGGTGGAGGTCATCAATGAAGGTGACGTCGACACCATGGATGACGCCTGGGATGAAGCGGTAGAGCGTTTAGAAGAATAATCCCAACGTTTTAGCGAGCCCCAAGAAGGAGTCCTCTCCTCTTGGGGATTTTTTGTTTTTAGGGCCGCTTCGGTGAAATGGGGCCCGTCTTTATGCTAAACTCGGGCCCATCATGCTCAAGGACTATTTCAAACAATTGAGGTTCCTCTGGACCCGCCCCGCGGAATTCTATTCCCAGGTGGTCCTGCAAGCGCAGGAGAAAGACTATTCCCGTTTCTCCGTGCTCACGGCCCTTTTGTGCGCCGTGGAGTGGGGACTGGTCGAGATCCTTTCCGACCATTCGTTCATGACCGTGGTCCTGTTCACGGCCTTGATGCTCCTGGTCATGCCCTTCGTGGTGACGGTCTGGATCTATCTTTGGTCGGGCTTCGTGAAATTGTGCGCCAGTCTTTTGGGGGAGAACCTTCCCTTGGAACCGCTGCGGCGGGTGGTGGCCTATTCAGCGGCCGGATGGGTGGCCCTGGGGTTGGGTTTTGGTTTGGGCAAGTGGGTGGCCCTAGCGACCCTCCTCTTCCAGGTCATCGGTGTTGAAAAGGCCCTCCGTTGTTCCCGTTGGACGGCGGTGGTTTATGTGGGACTGCCTTTTTCCATGGTGGCTGTCTTGGGCGGGTTCTTCGCCTTCATGTTCAAGGTCTTCAAGTGAGCCCCGCTCCGGCCAAACGCCGCCGGGCAAAAACCCCTCCCGCTCCTGTTGTCATGGGATCGGTTCCCAACGGGATCGTCAGCACTCGGTGGTTTTGGTACCTGCTTTCCCTTTTCATGCCCTTGAGCGGCATCCTCATCGCCCTTTTCCTCTATGACCATGACGACCGGGCATCTCGGAAAGTGGGCCGGAACTGTCTGTTGATCGGGTTCCTCATTTGGGTCCTGTTCCCTTGTTTGCTCCTGATGGCCTTCTTTTTCCTGGCCGCTGTCGCTTTGATCGGCTGGGTCACCAGCCTGATGCCCACGGATTAGCCCTTTGCCCTCCGTTTTGATCACCGGCGGGACCCGTGGGATCGGCCTAGCCTTGGCCCAGGCTTTCCTTCAAAAGGGCTGGACCCTGACGACCTGTTATCACGCTGATGAGGCCGCGGCCCAAGAAGCCACTCAAGCTTTTTCCACCCTAAACGCCTCTTTTCAGGTCATTAAGGCCGATGTGACCAAGGAAGCCGACATGCAGGCCCTGGTCCAAGCGGCGATGGATAAAGGCGGCCGGCTGGATTGCGTCATTCACAATGCCGGAGCCACCTGGAACGCCCGCATCGTCAATGTGGAAGAACAGCAGTGGGATGACACCTTGGACATTCATTTGAAGGGGGCTTTCCTTCTTTCCAAGGCTTGCCTGAAGCCAATGGTCAAACAAAGGGATGGGCACTTCATTTTCATTTCCTCGGTCGTGGCCACCACGGGCAATATCGGCCAAGGCAGTTATACGGCCGCCAAGGCGGGGGTCCTGGGTTTCGCCCGAAGCCTGGCCCAGGAATATGGCCCCCGGAACATCAAGGCCAATGTGGTTTTCCCAGGGTTCCATAAGACCCGCATCGCCGACAATCTTTAACCGGAAGCGGAAGAAGCCATCCGCAAGAAACATATTCTGGGTCGCACCGCCGATCTGAAGGAAGTGGCCGACTTCGTGGTATGGCTTTCGGGTACCCAAGGCATCTCCGGCCAGGTGTTCAATCTGGATTCCAG
Organism: uncultured bacterium; assembly: GCA_964560635.1. Lineage (GTDB taxonomy): Bacteria > Oederibacteriota > Muellerivitia > Muellerivitales > Muellerivitaceae > CAZLND01. Next base: position 2,172 of record CAZLND010000320.1, read on the forward strand.
GCTTCCCGGTTGGCTATGAAGTTTAAGTTTCTTAGCCGTCATTGCGAGGAGCGAAGTTTGCGACGAAGCAACCTTAGTTCATGGGTGGTTATAAGTTTTTTTTTGGAAGAGGCTTTATTTAAACTGGGGTTGCTTCGTCATAAGCGACAGCCTATTCGGCTGTCATTCCTCGCAATGACAGTACTAAAGGTTTTGTGATGAATGAATCCATCGTTGTGACCGGATTGGGTTTGGTGACCCCTTTAGGGGCGGACGTGGAAAGCACCTGGCGGGGCCTCTTCGATGGCCGCAAACCGCAAAGGCCCCTGGATGGCAAAGAGTGGAAAGGCTTCACGAACCCTCAGGCCGCTCATGCCCATGATTTCCATACTTATGAAAGGCTGAACCGCCGGGACCGGTCCTTGCGGATGGCGGTTGCCGCCGCCGAACAGGCTTGGAACCACGCGGGATTGGCCAAGGTCCCCAAAGAGAGGATCGCCACCACCTTTTCCTCCAGCAAGGGTGGCATCTTGAGCCTGTTGGGAACCGGCTTTGATCCAACTGTGACCTGGGATTTTTTGGAGGATTTTTTCCCGCACGCTAGCGGGCAATTGCTCAAGCAGTGGTTCGGTTTTTGTGGTCCTTCTCTTTGTGTCTCTTCGGCTTGTTCCACGGGTTTGGGAAGCTTGGCCTTAGGCGCTCGGATGCTTTTGGATGGGGACGCGGATGTGGTCTTGACCGGAAGCTCTGAATCCTCCATTCATCCGCTTATCTACGCTGCCTTCCAGAACACCGGGATATTGACCCAACGGGAAGAAGGTCCAGCTCCCTTTGATGTCCATCGGGATGGTTTTTTGATGGGGGAGGGAAGCGCGGTCATT
>CAZLND010000321.1:0-3027 GCA_964560635.1 uncultured bacterium
CCTGGATCGAGTCTTTCAAAAACTAAACTATGGCTTCGGGATTAGGCAGGAGTAACTGCAAGAGGGTTTTTGGTGAGTCGTCCGGGATTCGAACCCGGGACACCCACATTAAAAGTGTGGTGCTCTACCAACTGAGCTAACGACTCACCCAAGGCCTGGGAGGCCCAAAACCATATCTTTTTTCGGGCCAAATTGCAAAAGCTTATTTCTTTTGGAAGATCTGCGACCGGTCCTGACCAACGGACACCCAGGAAATAGGGGTTTGAATGGCTTTCTCGATCTCGTCCAAGTACTTACGGGCTTCCACCGGAAGGTCCTTCAAAGCCCTCGCCTTTGACAAGTCCCCATCCCAACCCTTCATCTCTCTATAGATAGGCCGGCAACGGGATAGCTGCTGAAGGCTCGCTGGGAAGTCGTGCACCTTTTTACCCTTCGCTTCATAAGCCACGCAAAGCTTGATGGTCTTCAAATAGCTCAGGACATCCACCTTCGTCAAAAGAATGCCCGTGAACCCGTTGATACGGCAAGCGTAACGCAGCGCGACTAGATCCAACCAACCGCAACGACGAGGCCGTCCAGTGGTGGCCCCATATTCCCCGCCGCGACGGCGGATCTTCTCGGCGAAAGCGGGTTCCATTTCGGACGGAAAGGGTCCCTCCCCAACACGAGTGGTATAGGCCTTGGCGACCCCATAAATTTCATCCAGCCATTGGGGCCCGATTCCCAGGCCCGTACAGACCCCGCCCACGCTGGCGCTGGAAGAAGTGACATAAGGATAGGTCCCAAAATCGACGTCCAACAAAGTCCCTTGGGCGCCTTCAGCCAGGATATTCTCCCCAGCGTAGAGCCTTGTTTGAAGATAGTTAGTCGTGTCCATGACCAGGGGTTTGATACGGGTCGCGAGCTTTAAATATTCCCTGCTGATCTTTTCGGCATTGAGGACGGGACGGCCGAAGTAATTTTTCAGCCAGAAGTTCTTTTCTTTGGCGATCTCCGCCACTTTTTTACGGAAAAACTCGGGCTCGAAAAGGTCCACCACTTTCAAGCCAGTACGGGACATTTTGTCCATATATGCCGGGCCGATACCCCGGTTCGTGGTGCCGATCTTCCCCGCTCCCTTACGGGCCTCCGAAGCCCCATCCAAAAGCTTGTGGTAGGGCATGAGCAAATGGGCCCGGTCGCTGATGATAAGCCTGTCCCTGACCTTGACCCCCGCTTTGACAAGCGAATCGATCTCTTCCAAAAGAGCCACAGGGTCAAGAACGACACCGTTCCCGATGACGCACTTCTTTCCTGTGTGAAGGATGCCAGAGGGTATTTGATGGAAAACGAATTTTTTTCCACCGGTCACGACCGTATGCCCGGCGTTACTTCCGCCTTGATAGCGAGCCACAATGTCCACCTGTTCGGTGAGGACATCCACCATTTTGGCCTTACCCTCGTCGCCCCACTGGGCGCCGATGATGACCAAGTTCTTCTTCGACCGGGCCTTTTTAGCGGTAATTGGGTACTTTTTCATTTTTTGGAAAATCCTTCGTTTTCGGGCAAAAAAAAACTCCGCCGGCACCGGCGGAGTCCTGCGTGATGAACAACAGAGTGCGCATTTTAGGATAACTTGACGCCTAAAACAAGCGGCGATTTAGGAGCGTTTTACCTTCTTAGAGTTCCGCCAAACGGCCCCCACGGAGAGGAACACGCTGGCGGCACAAAGGACATAAAGCAATCGAAGGTCCGGCCCATGGCTTGATTCGACCTTTTGGAGCCGGTTCACGATCTCGGTCTGGGATCTCTGCACCTCCTCGTATTGACCGGCGGAATTATCCCGGACCAATTCCTGGATCACTTTAAGCTGACCGCTGACCTCTTGGTTTTTCCGGGCTTGGGCGCCCACGAAACGGTCCAACTTGGTTTGAAGACCCTGAACGTCCTTCTGGATCCCACTCGTATCCGGCGCGGGGGCAGGCGGGACCGCGACGACCGGGGGCGCCGGCTCGGCGGTCGCGCTGGGAAGCCAAATGACTGTTTTAGTCGCTTTTTCTTTCTCCGCCGTTAGAACGGCTAAAAGGTTCCTCGATTTGGCGTAAGAGGAATCCTTCTCGAGGGATTGGGCGGCCAAAAGGATGGACTGGTCATAGTTCCCGTCCAAATATGCCTCCAGCGCGCGGTGATAAAGATCATCCGCCGCGGAAGTCTGGGCGGTCACAGGAGTTGCGGTCGGTAAGTCTTGGGCCCAAAGCCCAGCCGACAAGACGACGAAAAAGGAAACAAATACACCCCTTCCGACCAAACCAAGTCCCAGTGAATGGATCAAAAACCTGGAACGGCGTTCAATTCGGTTGGAGTTCGGTTGATCAATTACCACCATTATTCTCCTCAGGTACCAATCCCTCATGGTGCGAGGTCTCCAATTTTTCCAACAAGTCTTTGATCTCGTAATTATTCGGGTCCTGCTCCTCGGCCTTGCGGGCGGAGTAAAGGGCTGTCGAAAGGTTCTTCTGGTTGAAATAACCGACCGCTTCCGAGTAATACCGCTTGGCTTCCGCGGACATAGGTTGGGGAGTGGTCACCCACTCGTTACAAGAGTACTTTTCTTGGCCACCAACCACCGAACGAATGATGATGTGGTAACGGACATAGTTCTTGGCCTTGCGAAGAAGGCAATATTTGGTCTGTAAGAGTTCCTGTTTGGCCCGAAAAAAGTCCTTATCCTCGTCGCTCTTGATGTAGACCAAATAACCATCCGCTTGGCTTCCCTCCGGAACATCCCATTTCAGGTAGATCTTTTCATCCCCCACGAAAGAACGAACAATGAAGGGTTTAGGCTCCGCCTTCCCCGGGGTCTCGGATCCAAAGAAATAACTCGCGGACAAACGATGACCGTTGCCCAGGTCCGGGTGGTTGGAGTAGGCGTAATCAATGGCCCAATTTTCCATCCGATAACTGGCTCCCAAACTTAATTCCCCAGCTAGGCTTAGGAAACTGATGAACCCGGCCCTCAAACCTAATCTCCCATCAAAGAACCAATGT
>CAZLND010000322.1:0-3026 GCA_964560635.1 uncultured bacterium
TTCCAATATCACCGAATTAGCGGGTTCCACTTGATAATCCGGATCCTTCATGTCGTTATCACCCTCAAGGTTCTTCCCGAAATAATAGGTCATTTGCTCACTTGCGCTGCAGCTTTTAACGCGGACGCGTGTGGAGGGTTCGGCCGCCGCCTTGGCCGAGAGCCACAGGGCCGCTTCTTTCAGGCTGGCGCCCCAATATTCCGTTTCGAATTTTCCATAAGCCCCTGGCAAACCACCGGCCAGCTCATTGAAGTATATGTAGGTACAAGGATAAAGCTGGGCCATTTGGAACAGGGTCCAAGATCCGCTGATGAGGGCCAGGGCCATCCCTGTTCTTTTAACGATCCGAGGGAAGGGTTTCCCGGCAAATTCAATAAAACCGATGGCTGACATCACCGAAAGGACCGGTAGCAGGAACAAGTAATGTCGCAGCCCGTTGTAGATGCTCGGCCGCAGGACGAAATAAAGCGCCAAATTCAAGCCCAGGGCGGCCGCCATCAAAAAATAAAGCGAGAATACTTGCTTGTCCCGTTTTTTGAAAAAAGCGAAAAGCGAATAAAAAAAGGGGACCAAAAGGAACAGGGGCGTCGTCAAGATCATCCAAACCGGCAAGTAATGCCACAGTTTGTCCGCGGGATGGATCACCTGGCCCATGTAAAGGATCGGACCGTTCCAATAGTAATCCTTGGAAGCCTCGTAGATACCCACCCAACCCTGAAAATAGTGCTCGGCTAAATAGGGCCACAACATCAACATCCAAAACTGGGACCAAAGGAAGATCAACAGCCCCTGGAGCCCCTCTACCAGGAACCACGGCCAAAATTTTAAATTTTTATCCCCAGAGCGATGTAATCGCAGAAAAAGCCGGTGGAGGACCCAAACGGGCAGCAAGGTCGCCCCGAGGACGCGGAGGCTGGTGGTGACACCGATCAAGGTCCCGACCCAAAAGGCCTGGAACCAAGGGCCTTTTATTTTTTGGGGGATCAAATAGATCCCCGCCAAGCCGAGGAAATAAAGGATGGCGAAAGACGCATCTTTGGGGTTGAAAGGGATCTCCCCCAAAAGTCGGGGGCATAGGAACACGAAGAGGCACCCCGCGCATGCCCACCGGCCGTCCCCATAGGCCCGAAAGAGGACCTTGTACACCGCCGCGAAAAGCAGGATCCCGAAAAGGAGGTTCAGCAAATGGAACCCCTCATAACTCCTGCCAATGTTGAGCAAGCTTAGGAAAGCGGGATAGGTGAAGTTGTGGGTGGCTTCTTCTTGTACCGGGTGGCCGCCCAGGTCCAATTTGTCACCCAGCCAGGGCTCGAAATAGTAGCGAAGATAATTCTGCCCATTCGCGTAATTATCGATCTCGTCGCAAGTGATGCCATAATCCCGGAAAGTCGCGAGGCTAAAGGCCGAATAAAGGACCAGAAAGGCCCAAAACCACAATGGACTTCCCTTTTTTAAATTCAACCGTCCTGCAATGGCCATTCAACCGCCCCGGTCTGGGATTTCAATGGATTAGTCGATCGCTATCAATATAATTCAAGAACCGCCCATGAAAATATTTTTCATCTCCCACAGCTCCGTCATCCCAACCTACCGGGAAAAACTCCGCCTTCTTTGCGCGCGCAAGGATGTGGATTTGACCCTTTTTCTTCCCAAGGCTTGGCCCGAGGCGGGCCAAAGGGCGCGGCCCCTTCCCCAAACGAAGGAAAAGGAGGGTTTCCGGATCATCACCGCGCCCATCCTTTTCGAGGGCCGGGTCAAACGCCATTTTTATCCGTTCCTTTTCCGTCACATCAAAGCTTTCCAACCCGACTTGATCCATGTCGAGGAGGAACCCTATAGCCTGGTGGCGTGGCAAGCGGCCCGGGCCGCCGAACGATTGGGTTCCAAGTTCGTCTTTTTCACCTGGGAGAATCTATTGGAGCGCTTCGAATTCCCTCACCAACATATACGGGACTATGTCCTGTCACGAACGGACCACGCCATCGCCGGTGACCAGGAAGCCGACCAACTGCTCCAAAAAGCCGGATACCCGGCCAAAAAAATATCGGTCATACCCCAATATGGGGTGGACCCGAAACTTTTCAGGAAAAAAGACGCTTCCAAGCTCAAAAAAAAACTGGGCCTTGGCGCCTTCACGATCGGTTATGTGGGCCGATTGGTTCCCGAGAAGGGCATCCACACTCTTCTCGAAGCTTTTTCCCAATTGGACAAGCCCCGTTCCAAGCTCTTATTGGTTGGGAACGGTCCCTTGCGGCAAGAGCTGGCGGAAAAGGCCAAGGACCTGGGCATTGGCGGGGATACGATCTTCGTTCCAGCCATGGGGCAGGACAAACTACCGGGCTACTTGAGCTGCCTGGACGTTTTAGTGCTTCCCTCTCTCACGACCCCCAAATGGAAGGAACAATTCGGGCGTGTGATCATCGAAGCCCAGGCCTGCGGGGTGCCGGTCCTCGGTTCCGATTCGGGAGCCATTCCCGAGGTCATCGGCAAAGCGGGGCTGATCTTTAAAGAAGGCAGTGTTCCGGACCTGGTCAAGTCGCTGAAAAAGCTGGGAGATTCGGCCTCCCTGAGGAAAAAGCTATCTGGCCTGGGTCACCGACAAGTGCTAAAACTCTACACCAATCAAAAGATCGCGGACCAGATCTACAGGGTCTATCAAAAGGTCCTATCGGAATAAAGGCCGTTCCATCCCGCGCTTTTCCTCATTTCAATTTCAGGACGTAATAAAGGGGCACACCTTCCCTTTGGACGACATAAATGGTCTCCGCCTGGATCTCTTGATTGGATACATGGTCCCTTTCCAACACGACTGGATTATTGGGTTCGATCCTGTAGTCCGCGTCTTTCATCTCGTTATCGCCCTTCAGGTTGTCCTTGAAATAATGGGTTTGTTGTTCCCTCGTACTGCAGGTCCTCACTCGATAGGTCCTGGCCAGGTCAGGTGCCCCATTGTTGGAAAGCCACTGGGCGGCTTCCTTTAGGCTTGCGCCCCAATAATCCGTTTCATACTTACCCGCGGCCCCCTT
>CAZLND010000323.1:0-3018 GCA_964560635.1 uncultured bacterium
CTTCGGGGTTTTTAACTTGATAAGGATGTCCTTGATCTCGTAATCATTTGGGTCGAATTCTTCGGCTTTCCGAAAGGCGGAAAGCGCGTCCACCCAATGTTTCTTTCCTAATTCAACGAGGCCCCGATCGTAGAATTCCCGGGCTTCCTTCGCCATGGGATGGGAAGTGACGACCAATTCTTCCGAGAGGTATTTTTCCTTCCCTTGAACGATGGAGCGCACATAGATGTGGTAACGATATCCATTTTTTGTCCCGCGCAAAAGGCAACTACCGCTTTGCAACGGCTCACGCCTTGCCCGACGGTACTCCTTGGCGCTTTCCTCTCGGATCCAGACCGTATAACCATCCGCATGGCTCCCATCCGGTATTTCCCACCGCAGGTAGATCTCCCCGTTTCCGACTAATGATCGAACGATTCGGGGCCGGGGCTGGGGCTTTTCCGGGACTCCCTTGTCCAATGACAATCCGATCGAAATTCGATAGTTGTTGCCCAACTGGGAATGGCTTGAGAAAGCTCCGTCGATGGTCATATCGGACAATCGAAGACCCGCTCCCAGGCTGAACTCGGCCGGCAAGGTAAAAAAACTGATGACCCCGGCCCGCAGGCCAAGCCTGCCGTTGATAAGCCATTGCTCTACCCCGCCCCTTATTCGAACGTCGTCCAAGCCTTGGCTCCCCAAAACAAGATCCTTATCCAACATCCAGGGAATATCGATGGAAAAGAGGCTGGAAGTTCCCATTTGGTAGGCGAAGCCCGCGGTCAAAAGAGCTGGGATGGATTGGTCCAGTCCGTTCGCGTTGTAATGTACCGAAGTGGAGATATCCGTCAGGGTCAGTGCCGCCTTCAACTGGCTATGGTTCTTGAAAGGCAGGCGCAAAAGCATTCCCAGGTCCGCCGCCGCTCCCTGTGCGGTCCCATTACCCCCGCCCTCTTGCGCGTAGAGGTAGCGGAAGTTCGCTCCTAGGAAAAGCCGTTTCCCCGCCACAAAATCAGCCGGAATGGCCACCGAAAAGGCGAGTTGATCCTCTTGGATCCCTGTTGAATCGGGAAAAAAAGAATGATCGATGCTTAAGGCTGCGTGGATGTCTTTTGGAAAAGGATAATGAAAGGAAAAATAGAGATCTTGGCTCAAGCCATTCAAGTAAGACCCATACATCCCCAGTATCTCCGGAGCGTCCAATTGGGCAAGCCCCGCGGGGTTCCAATAAGCCGCGCTGGCGTCATCGGCTACCGCCGTAAAAGCGCCGCTGAGGCCCATCGCCCGAGCTCCAACGCCGATAATGCCGCCACGGTCAAAAAGGGCGAGGGCGGGAGGGACCATTGCTCCCCAAATGAAAACCGCGAACAGGACTCGTTTCCAGGGGGCACTTTTTTTGGTCATCCCTTTTCGATTCGCCAACAAAGTTCCACGCATTCCTTACTCCTCTTTTTTAATAAATGACCATTACTTTCACTGTTTTCTGCATTTTCACTCCACTCACGGGGTCCATCCCGTCCAGAACCGCCAAATAGATACCCGACGCCAATATTTGCCCGCCCCGGTTGGTCAAATTCCAGGTAGCCGTTCCTCCCGAGATCGAAAGAACTTGTACCAATTCCCCAGAGATCGTGTAGATCTTGAGTCGGCTCTGCTCATCCGCCGGCGCGGCCGCGAACGAAGCAAAGAAATGGATCATATCCCCTGGATGGGCCACATTCGGAATGGCCGCCAGCGAAACGGCCTGGTTATGGTAAGTCATCACGAAAGCGATGCGTTTGAAGACGACTTTATTCCCGGCGTTATCCGTTGTTTCAAAAGCGAAGTAGTAATAACCGTTGGGGACCAAACTTCCATTCACATTCATGGCATTCCAGGTCGCAACCACCTGGCTGTTCAAACTGATCTGAATTGTTCCGCCCGGCCCGCTCGGATCAGGGGCAAAGCTCGAAAGCGACATGGAAAGAGTTGTGCCCGGCGGGAAAGAACCCAAAACGCATAAAGCGTCGACGAGTTCCCCTCGGTCGTCATAGATGTTGATGACCTGTCCCCCACAATTGGGGATCCCTGCCGGAGTCGAGTTGATGGTTGGCGTTAAAGTTGGCGTGGGGCTCGAGGTAAGGGTCACAGTCAGGGTGATCGTATAAGTATTGGTCGGGGTGTCGGTCATAGTGTAAGTATTGATCGACGTCGCGGTAGCCGTGTTTATCGGCGTCAACGTCGGCGTATTGGTAGGAGTGGTGCTCGGCGTGTTCGTCGGTGTGTTGGTGAGCGTGTTGCTGGCGGTATTGGTGGGTGTCATTATTGGCGTATTCGTTGGTGAGTAAGTAGCCGTGTTGGTCGGCGTCAACGTCGGCGTATTCGTGGGTGAATTAGTGGCTGTGTCGATAGGCGTATTCGTAGGTGTTTTAGTTGGGGTGTTGGTGGGTGTGTCCGTGATCGTATTGGTCGGCGTGTCGGTCAGGGTGTCTGTGGGTGTGGTGGTGGGCGTTGCCGTAGGAGTAGTCGTCGGCGTGTTCGTAGGAGTGTTAGTAGCGGTTTGAGTCGGAGAATTAGTGAGCGTATCCGTAGCCGTGTTAGTCGGGGTGTCCGTGAGTGTGTTGGTAGCGGTATTGGTTGGAGTTTTCGTCGCCGTGTCGATAGGAGTGTTGGTCGGGGTATTTGTCGGTGTGTCGGTCGGGGTGTCCGTGGGTGTGTTGGTGGGCGTATTCGTCGGTGTGTCTGTAGGAGTATTGGTTGGGCTATTCGTCGGAGAATTGGTAGGTGTATCCGTAGGGGTATTGGTGGGTGTCGTTGTTGGCGTATTAGTCGCAGTGTTCGTGGGCGTATTCGTCGGAGTATTAGTAGCGGTGTTGGTCGGGGTGTCCGTAGGAGTATTAGTCGCTGTGTCAGTCGGGGTGTTGGTGGGCGTATCTGTAGGAGTATTGGTGGGCGTGTTGGTTGGGCTATTCGTCGGGGTATTGGTAGGTGTATCCGTCGGTGTATTGGTTGGCGTGTTCGTGGGCGAATTAGTGGCTGTGTCGGTAGGCGTATTCGTCG
>CAZLND010000324.1:0-3015 GCA_964560635.1 uncultured bacterium
CCCCGAGGACAACACCATCGTCGGGAATGTCCTTCTCTATGGCGCCACCAGCGGCGAAGTTTTCATCCGTGGCAAGGCCGGCGAGCGTTTCGGCGTGCGTAATAGCGGTGTGGAAGCCGTCGTCGAGGGTGTGGGCGACCACGGCTGCGAGTACATGACCGGCGGCCGGGTGGCCGTTATCGGTGAGACCGGGCGCAATTTCGCGGCCGGGATGTCGGGTGGTATCGCCTATGTGTGGAACAAGACCGGTGATTTCGATGTGCGCTGCAACAAGGAGATGGTGGCCTTGGAAGAGATGGACGGGGACGACGTGAAGTGGCTCCAAGCCATGCTCCGCAAGCACCAAGAATTCACGGGCAGCACCGTGGCCGAGACTATCCTCAAGAATTGGGACAAGATGTCCAAGCAGTTCGTGAAGGTCATGCCGGTCGATTACAAGAAGGCCCTGGAAGAGCAAAAGACGGGCAAACAACCAGTGGCGGTGGCGTAAACCAAAGGCCAACACGAAGCCACAAAGACACGAAGTAAGGAAGTTAGTTTAAGAAGATCAAAAGACTTAGATGTTCTTAGTGGCTTAGAGTCTTCGTGTTGGATGTTGGTGTTTTGTTAATTTTATTTTGGAGTCGTAAATTGGGAAAGCCTACAGGATTCATCGAAAACGACCGGGAATATCTCCATAAGCGCCCGGTTGAAGAGCGGGTCAAGGATTGGAAGGAATATGTCCTTCCGTTCGAGCCTGCCCATCTCAAGGACCAAGCGGCCCGTTGCATGGACTGCGGCATCCCTTTTTGCCACCAAGGCTGTCCCCTGGGCAATATCATTCCCGATTGGAATGACCTGGTCTATCGCGACCGCTGGCAGGACGCCATCGAGCGCTTGCACGCTACCAATAATTTTCCTGAATTCACCGGCCGCCTTTGTCCTGCCCCTTGCGAGAATTCCTGCACGCTGGGTATGGATGTTTACAAGCAACCGGTCAATATCAAGGCCATCGAAGTTTCCATCATCGACCGTGCTTTCCAAGAAGGCTGGGTCAAGCCCATGCCACCCGCCAAGCTGACGGGTAAGAAGGTCGCTGTTGTCGGTTCGGGGCCCGCGGGCCTAGCCGCCGCCCAACAATTGGCCCGGGTTGGCCACAAAGTGACCGTGTTCGAGCGCGCCGACCGTATCGGCGGCCTGCTCCGCTATGGCATCCCCGAGTTCAAGATGGAAAAGCGCCACATCGACCGCCGCATGGAACAAATGAAGGCGGAAGGCGTAGAATTCAAAGTGAATTCCAACATCGGCCATAACGTGCCCATCGAGGACCTGAAGAAGAATTACGACGCTATCGTCCTTTGCGGCGGAGCCACCCAGGCCCGTAACCTGCCCGTGCCGGGCCGGGAATTGAAGGGCGTCCATTTCGCCATGGAATTCCTACCCCAGTCGAACAAGGTGCAAGAAGGCGACAAGATCGAGAACCAGATCCACGCCAAAGGCAAACACGTCATCGTCATCGGTGGCGGTGATACCGGGGCGGACTGTATCGGTACCTCCCACCGCCAAGGCGCCAAGAGCGTGACCTCGTTGGAAGTGCTTCCCAAGCCCCCTGCGGAACGCGCGGCGAACAATCCCTGGCCCGAATGGGCCCGCATTTTCCGTGTGGCGGGAGCCCATGAAGAAGGCGGCGAGATCCTCTATAGCGTTTCCACGAAGGAATTTGTGGGAGAGAACGGCGTCGTTAAGAAGCTCAAGGGTGTCAAAGTCGAATGGGTCCCGCAACCGGCTGGACCGCCGAAGATGCAAGAAGTAGCTGGAAGCGAATTCGAGATCCCGGCTGATCTGGTCCTCTTGGCTATGGGCTTCCTGGGCCCGGAAAAGAATCCCTTGTTCGAGAAGCTGGGTATCGAGCTGGACCAGCGCTCTAACGTGAAGGCCGACGCCAACAAGATGACCAATGTACCGGGAGTCTTCGTGGCCGGGGACATGACCCGCGGCCAATCGCTCATTGTTTGGGCCATCGCCGAAGGTCGCGCCGCGGCCCGGGGCTGTGACCAGTGGCTGATGGGTGAAACGACACTCCCTTCGCCTTTGTGAGGTGACCGAGTTAACGGCCAGGAGTTTTGAGTTATAAGTGAATGAAGGCGGACCTAAGGGTCCGCCTTTTTTGTTTTATGGGTTATGATTGTTTGATCCAAGGGTGGAGACAAAAATGTTAAATAAGCATTTGTTTAAAGCGGTTATTGTTTTAGTGGCCTTTTTGGGCTGTTCTCTTGGTTCGCTTTCTCAAGCCCGTATGACGGATGTTGTTATGGGCCATCCAGTTAAATCTGTTGAACTTGGGAAAATCGATGAAGCTTCAGGAACCTTCGTTTTTTTCTCAAAGAAATACGAAGGCTTTGTAGATATTATTAAAAAAAGTATGCCCGATGGCGCGGAATTTGGGGTGCCAACAAAACGGGGCGCAAAAGAAAATCACTTAAGTTGGATACCTGTTTATTTGGCGGATTTGGAGGGAGAGGGTAAAAGGGAAATTTTTCTGGTAGCTCCGGACAAAATTTCCGGGCAGAAAATGTTGATGGTTTTTGACGAAGATGGAAATCTAATGGATCAACTTCCATTTGAGGATAGTTGGCCTTCGTACATTGATTTTGGATTGATAAAAAAAGGTGGGCCTATTTGTTTTGGCCTTCATTGGTGCGCATTATCCGCTCATGTTTGTTCATCTGAATTTTATGTTTTTTGTAATGGAAAAATAAAACCGGCTTTCAGCAGTGAAGATGTTAGTGAAGACGGGAATTATGCTCCTCCCGTGTTTAAGACGGTTGATTACAAGGGCATCTGTTCGGGAGAACAAGTGACTTTTGTAAGGAAATATGAATGGCGTAAACCTATGGATACTCGAAAGTTCCAGTGAACTGAATACTACGTCTAAACCAACTCTTTTTACTTGCTAAAAGGGAGCGGTCTTAAATGAATTTAAAAACTTGGCGTCTTGGTAGCTTGGCGCTGGCCTTGGGTGGACTTTTTACCCTT
>CAZLND010000325.1:0-3006 GCA_964560635.1 uncultured bacterium
TAGGTGAACGCTGTGTGAAAAAAGTTTGGATGGCGTTCCGCAAAAAAAGACCCAGTATCGATAGAGCCATTGCGATGAGGATCGTGTAAAGGGCCACAGGACCTATCCAACTTTTGAAGAGTTCCCATCTCTGTCCGAAAAAATATCCTACGAGGATATAAATAGCGGCATAGCAGGCCGATCCAGCCAGGTTATAAATGAGGAAGGGTCGCAGGGGCGTTTTCCACATCCCCGCCAATAAACCGGTCACGGGATGGAGCAAGGCCACAAAGCGCGCGAAAAAAACGGCCTTAGGCCCATATTTTTCAAAGAAACCCTCAATGTGCTTTATCCTTTTGGGGGTCATCTGAAGCCAAGGCATCTTTGTCAGGAGCCGATGTCCTAACCGCTCTCCTATCCAATAACCGCCGGTACAACCAAGAAAGCTGGCCGCCGTTCCGGTCACCATGCTGACCCATAGCGAAAGATCCCCCTTTTGGGAAAGGAATCCAGCTCCCAAAAGTATGGTATCTCCAGGTATTGGAAAACAAAGATTGTTCAAGAACACAACCAGGAAGATCACCCAATAGCCACCATGGGAAAGCACGGACAAGAACCAGTGGACCATCTATTAACGCCTCCTATGGATACGATATTACCCTGTACTCGATCCCTAAATCACCAGGCGCGCCTAATTATTCGATTTTTTTGAGAGCTTCAAATTGATGGGACTTTGTGGCTAGGACCGACAGACCCTTCGTTGGACGAACAATATAACCGGCCACCTACTCAGTTGGACTTACCCTGGTGGATCCGAGCTTTGCGGGGGCCACACGCCCATTTCAAAGGTCGTAAATGGCGTCCAGAACGCTTATCGACACGGTTTCATCTCACTTTTCTTGGATCCCCCCGGAGTTGTCGTGCGCCCTTCTTCGTTCAAAAACATCGCGGATGGTCGCGTAAGACGCCGGAGACCGGGTCATCCTCGGGCTTGTATCCCTTTCACCCCGGAAACCCTCCGAAGTCGCGTTGGTACTCGAGCAACTCATCACCAAACGAAGGAGTATTGTCACAACGATGAATGAGCCGATGATTTTTAGGATCAAGGATCTTTTTCCTTATCGAGTTTGTAAGCCTTGAGTTTCCGGTAAAGCGTTGCCACGCCCATTTTCAAAAGATCCGCCGCTTTTCTCCGGTTGCCTCCTGTTGTCTTTAGGGCACCCAATATGCAACCTTTTTCGACCTCACTCATTGGGCGGGTTTCACCCGACAAGGGAACAGGGGGATTGTCCACGAGAACTTCGGGGGGAAGGTCGGTCACATCGACCCGGTTGGTCCTGGAAACCGCCACCGCGCGCTCCATGGCGTTGGCCAGCTCCCGGACGTTCCCGGGCCAACCATAACCGAGCAACCGGTCTGCCGCCGGGACGGTCAAGCCATCGATGGACCGCTTCATGTGGATGGCAGCTTCCGCCAACAAGAGCCGGGCCAGCGAAAGGATATCCTCCCGACGATGACGCAGGGGCGGGACGACCAATTCGACCACGTTCAACCGGTAATAAAGGTCCTCGCGGAACCTTTTTTTCGCGACCTCGACACGCAGGTCCTTGTTGGTCGCGCTCAGGATTCGAACATTGATGGGACGGCTTTTGTTCTCGCCCACCCGTCGAACCTCCTTCTCTTGGATGGCTCGCAGGAGCTTCACTTGCATAGGAAGGCTGATCTCCCCGACTTCGTCCAGGAAAAGGGTCCCGTCATTGGCCGCCTCGAAAAGTCCCATCCGGTCCGAGTTCGCCCCGGTGAAAGCCCCGCGGGCATGGCCGAAAAGTTCACTTTCCAGGAGCGTATCGGTGATGGCCCCGCAATTGACCGCGATAAAGGGGCCAGCCGCTTGGGCCGAATGGTCGTGGACGAAGCGCGCCACCCTTTCCTTCCCCGTACCACTCTCCCCCGTGATGAGCACTGTGGAATCGATAGCGGCGATGGTCTTGGCCATTTCCATCAGATCGCGCATTTCGGGGCTTCGCGTCATGAGTTCGGTCGGGTCCTCCTCGATCTTGGAGAGTTTTTCCAACCGGCGCGTCTTTTCGCACAATTGACTTTCCGTGTGCTTCAACTTGGTGGTAACGGTCCTCAAAGTGTCATCGATAACCACCTGCTTAAAGACCGCCAGCTCGTCCCTCATCTCCTCTCCCCATTCTTCCTCGGACTTGACGATCACATGGCAAGCCACATCCCCCTTGCCCACACATTTATCCTCCAGGGCGTACATTTCCTTGCCCTTGACGAAACTCATGTAACCGCTGATGAGCCCACAAAGGTTCCAGCAGACGGGCGTTTCCGACTGACCCTTTAGGAGAAGATGTTGTTCGGCTTCGTAGGAAATGCGCCAAGTGCCCCCCTCGGAGCTGAAGCTGTTGGGGCTTTTCGGGTCCAGCATGAAAAGACCCTGAAGGGCCAGGATGCGGAATCCGGCTTTTTGCCAGTCTTCGTCGCTGTCCCATTTGAAATTGTTCTTGAGGGTTTCGGCCAATCGTTTGCCGTGGATATAGCCGTAATGGCTGAGGATAGCCCGGGCCGTTCTTTCACTGAAAGTGTCGATAAGTTCCTTGCGAAGCAGTCCTTGGGATGCGGCGTCGAAGATCAATGCCCGCTGTCCGGCGAATTGAACCACTCCCCCGGTAGGATCCGCTTTTAAAAGTTTCGTTAAGGTCAGATCATCCACGCGCATGTTGGTTCTCCTTTCAGTGAAAACAACTGCGACCCGTTCGATCGTCATTCTACGCAGGAAGACAAATTCGGCTATGACCGCCGTTAGGTTAAACGGTCTTATTTTTATGGCTTTGCCGGATCGGCAACCGGAGTCTTTCCACCCGGAGGGGGGGCTAAGACGATGCGGAAGATATTTTACTAAAATTTAATTTGCACAATCGGTGACGGAAAAGCGCTTTCTCGAACACCGGGATCGAACTTTGAATTTTTGGATCAGGTAACGCCCTGATGCAGATGCCCAATTGGGACGCAAAG
>CAZLND010000326.1:0-2987 GCA_964560635.1 uncultured bacterium
CTCTACCATCTTGTTAACGTCGTTACATCCGCCGCCGCCCACCCCGATCACCTTCAAATGAGCCAAATACTGCTGCACGTCGTCTTCCGCGAACTCTATCATTTTCTTATCCCCCTCTTTTTTTTACGGCTACTGCGATTCACTACTGCCATTGACCGAGAGCCCATCTGGCTATCCGCCAACAGCCCCCTCTGCAACTACACTTTTCAACTTTTTCACCTTTCTACTTTTCAACCTTTTTTGAGCTATCACCCCTTTCGGTTTTTGCTTTTATCCGTAGCTAATCGCTATCGGCCACCCGCTACCCGCTGCCTTATATGGAATCGCCGAACCACTTCTTCATGCGGCCCAGGATGTTCTTGAAAGCGTCATCCCCCGAAAACCCGCCGCCACCTTTTTTGCCCCCACCTTTGGGCCCGAGCGACTGCATGCCCATCAGCACCAACCCCACCGCGGTCGAATAGCTGGGGTTGGAAACCACGTCCGTCAATCCGCCCACCCGCTTGGGGGAGCCGATACGGACCGGGAGTTGGAGTATCTTCTCGGCCAACTCGGCGGTGCCTTCCATCAAAGCCGCCCCGCCGGTGATGACCGCCCCCGCCGGGATACGGTCTTCAAAGCCGTGCTTCTTGAGCTCCGCGCCCACCAATTCGAAGATCTCTTCCATGCGGGCCTCGATGATCTCGGAGAGGACCCTGCGCGGCATGCGCCGGTCGGTCCGCCCGCCCACGCCGGGGACCGTGATCTCTTCTTCTTCTTTCACCATGGCCGTATAAGCGCAGCCATATTGGATCTTGATGCTTTCGGCTTCCGTATTGGGCGTCCGAAGGCCCACCGCCACGTCGCTGGTCACCAGGGACCCGCCCAAGGTGATGATGCCCGTGTGCCAAAGGGCGCCATTGATGAAGACCGCGATGTCCGTGGTCCCGCCGCCGATGTCGATCAAGACCACACCCAGTTCCTTCTCGTCGGGCGAGAGAATGGCCTCGGCCGAAGCCAAGGGCTGCAGGATGATGTCGGCCACATGGATACCGGCCCGCTCCACGCTTCGAACGATGTTCTGGACGCTGGTCACGCCGCCGGTCACCACATGGACCTCGGCTTCCAACCGCACTCCCGACATGCCCACAGGGTTCTTGATGCCGTCCTGATCGTCCACGATGTATTCCTGCGGGATGACATGGATGATCTCCCGGTCGAGCGGGATGGCGATGGCTTGGGCCGCCTCGATGACCCTCTCCCGGTCCTCTTCCGTGATCTCTTTATCCTTACGGGAAACCGCGATGACCCCGCGGCTATTCAGACCCTTGATATGGCCCCCCGCCACGCCCGCGAAAGCGGAGGATATCTCCACGCCCGCCATGCGTTCGGCGTCCTGCACCGATTTCTTGATGGAGGCGATGGTCTGTTCGATGTTCACCACCGAGCCCTTCTTGAGGCCGGTGGAGGGGGTGGTTCCCACTCCGATGATGTGCACTTGTCCGTCGTCGTCCTGCTCCCCGATGATGGTGCAGACCTTGGTGGTCCCCAGGTCCAACCCCACCACGATGTCTTGCTTTTGTTCCTTAGCCATTCAACTCACCTCCTTGAATTTGAACTTCGTTTTTTTGCCGACCGAGAAACAGCGGCAGGGTGAAAAACAAACCTTGAAACGCTTGTGGGAGTGCCCCTTCGTGCCTTTCATGTTCTTTCTTTTCGGCATTCTCATGGCTCACTCCCTCGTTTTGACGAGCACTTGGCCGTCATATCTGAAGTCCATCGTTCCCGCTCTTTTTCCCTTCTCATTCAGGTCCCCCAGCACCAGGGCCATCCTTTTCAACTCCGTATCCGTGACAGGCGAGGCGAAATTCGCCGTGATGCCGTCGATGAAGGTCACCTTCAAGTCGTCGGTCTGCGAAAGGTTCACTTCCGAGACGTTCTGGGCCATCGCGGGGTCCCTTTTATTCAGGAACCCGAAGAATTCCAGGGCGGGCGCCAGGGTCGCCGCCATTTGGGTCGTCCCCACCGCGTCCGCGTGCACGGGCACGCCTGAGATCAGGGGCAAGTCCTCCTTCATCAGTCCCTCCGCGGGCGAAAGAAGCCGTCCGTCCCGGTCCACCCCGTAAAGGGAACCGCTGTCCAGCAAAGCCACGGGCTTGCGTTCCCGCACCGAGACCAGGATGGACCTGGGCAACCGCCGCTCGATGAAGACCCGCTCCACCCAATCCATCTTTTTCACCCTTTCGGCCGCTTCGGTCAGGTCCAACTTGAACATGTTCTCTCCTTGGGGTAACCCCACGGCTTTGAGCACTTCTTCTTGGGACAGGTAATGGGTCCCTTCCACCGTCACCTTCTCTAATTTCAACCCCGCAACGTCCTGGAGCAGAGCCGTCGTTTTCGACTTCGACCAATAGATCACCAGTATCAAAAGCCCGATGCCCGCCAAGCGAAGGACCCATTGGGCTCCCTGTAAGGCCGGGGCCTTCAAGACCCAGGTCCCCTTCTTCTTCGAGTAGGTCGGCGTATCCAACCCACTTTTCATAAAGTGGGAAGTTTGGATCACCCCGTTCCCCTTTAAAGCTTTATGGAGGAACGGGGTATCGTCGACCGGCGTTACCCCGGGCCGGTAAAAGGCGTAGGTCTTCTTTTCCTCATGGACCACGGGCTTTTCCTTGGGCCCGAACCACTTCACGAAAAGTTGGTTTTCCTTTTCAGAGACTCCCCGTCCCTTTTTCCAAACCTGTGTCGAATGGAATCGGGGTTTGTGCTCGCTTAAGGAAACTCGGGAACCCCGGTAATACATCAGCCAACACCCAAACCAAATTTTTTACCGCCAAGACGCCAAGACGCCAAGAAAACCAATGAACTTAGGAATTCCGGTCGAACATTTTTTTGGTTTCCAAAGAGACAGAAGATATTTTTATAATCATTTTTTCGCCTTACTTGGCGCCTTGGCGTCTTGGCGGTGAAATGGTTTTTCATTGCTTCTTTCCTTTTTTCACAGCCAT
>CAZLND010000327.1:0-2977 GCA_964560635.1 uncultured bacterium
CGTAACCGAAATAGGTCCCCTCCATGTTCGGGTTCCCCTTGTACCATTCGGTGAAATCGTTGATAGCATGCCGAGTGCCGCGGGCGCCGGCCGGGCCGGCTTTGCCCTTGACCGTGACATCCTTACAGAACTCGCCCGGCTGGATGAAGGTTTTGCTGTCCAGGTCCACGACCCCCCAATGGTAGAACTCGGTGCGGGGATAGTCATAGGGAACCACCTTTCCCACCTTGTTCACGAAATCACGGCTGGTAGGAGCGTCGATGTCGTGCATGATCATGACGAGGGATTTGGTGCCCTCCGGCATTTCGCCCCAGGCGAAATGGGGGTTGCGGTTCTTGCCCAATTCCGCCTTGGCGGTACTGTGGGGTTTGAGGAAGGTATATTCCTCGCGCAGGCGGGAACCGTCGCTGACGCTATCGCTCCAGATTTTCATTCGAATCTCCCTCGTTGGATTTTAAGTCGAAAGCCCATCCGCTGTTAAGGACGGGCCCGTCCGTTTGAAGCTTATCGGCCGGCGCCGCCGAAGACCCTCTGGATGGCGAAATCAGCGTTATCGCTGAACATCTTGGAAACCATGGGGTCGAACTTGACGGCCGCGCGGACCATGTCCTTGGCCAGGTCGACGTTGTCCTTGGCGAAGGCCATGATGGCGGTCCTAGCCTCCCCGGGGTCGGTCTGGGTCACCAGCTTCAGGATGGCCGCGATGTTCTTCTCGACCTTGTCGAAGAGCACGTAACGCAACAGGATCGCCAGCCGACGCTTGCTGAGCTTGGGGTTCGGGGAGATGTTGTTGGCGATGGCGTGCATGAAGTCGAGGTAGTCCGCGATCGCGTCGTCGCGACTGGCCTCATCCAGCGTGCTTTGTGTGGCTGCCATGGAGAACTTCTTGTCCTTACCCGTCCATTGGACCTTGGTCTCCTTCTCGATCTTGCCCATGTAATCACCCATGAAGGTCCCGACCCTGACCTCGCCGCGGTAGTCATAGATCTGGTCCTTGGTGAGGTAAAGGGCGCAAAGGCGCAAGACCTGCACCTCCACCGGGTTGAGGGTGACGAAGGCACCCTTACGGATGGTCTCGCCGGAGACGAAGGACATGACGAACCGGTCCTCGTAGAAATCCACGAAGTTACGAAGGGGTTCGATAAAGATGGGGGGAATGATGTGTTTTCCCTCCCAGTCCCGGTTAAAGAGGTTGGTGTGGACCTTCAGGATCTTCTCCAGGGCGGCCAGGACGGCGGCGGGGGTGCAGAGGCTGTCCGCCGGGTTCCCCTCGTCGGGGAGCTGCTTGGAAAGAAGGATACGGGCCGCGGAGAAGGGTACCCTCATGGGGGAGGTGTCGGCCGCCCTCACGCAGGCGTTGTTGGTGGTATCGATGTCGGTCTTGATCTGTTGGATGACCACCGATTCGAAAAGGGGCCCGGAGCTGGGGGGAGCCACCGTCGCGACGCCCGAATCGGCGTTGATGATCTCCTGTTGGCACTTAACGACGCTCTGATATTTATCCTCGATCACTTTGCCGTGCTCGGAAAGCTTGCTCATGAAGGGGAAGAGCGGCGTAACCGTCTTTACCAGTTCGGCGGCGCTGGGTCCCATCTTCATCTCGGTGGCCTTCAACAGGGCCCTGTCCTGTTCGGTCAGCTGGTCGCCCTTGTTATAGATGGCGGCCACGACTTTGAGATTATCCAAGGCGACTTTTGAGCCTTGTCCTAGGGCGGCGTTCAAGATGGCCAAGACCTTGGCCGAATTGAAATCGATGTAACTGACGGCCTGGACGAACTCTTTCTTGACCTGGTCCATCTTGCGCTTCCACTCGTCGCGGATCTTCTGGCCGTCCTCGGGGGAGGTCTTCATCAAGACTTCGGCCTTGGCCATTTCCTGCTGGCACTTGAGGACCACTTGGGATTTCTCCTCGGCCTGCCGGGCATTCTCGGCGATGAGGTTCATTTGGCCCTGCAATTCATCCAACCACTTGGCCAAGCCCCCGCCGGCGGCCCCGACCTTTCCCTCAAAGGACTTGAGGAAGGCCAGTTCCTGTTCGGTCGCGGCGTCGCCTCGGCTCCAGATACTGGACACCTTCTTGAGGATCTCCATGGCGGTCTTGGCGTTCTTCCCCGCGGGCTCGTTCAAGGCCATGATGAACTTTGGGAAATTGGATTCCATCTGGACGATGGACTGGCCGATCTCGATACGGACCATGCTCATCTTACGCTTCCACTCGTTGACGACGTAGCTGTTATCGGAGCCGGAAATGCTGCGCAGGTCACGGTCGCGTTCTTTACCCGACTTGAAGGACATCACTTCGTTACGCGCGATGGCGAAGAACTTGTCGAGAGTGCAGTAGGCCGGAGGGGTGATGGACTCAGGAGTACGGCCTGAAAAGGTTTTTAGGAGGGATTCATAAGTAGCGGTCGGCAGAAGGTTGATGGTCTTGGTCTCCTTCTCCAATTGCACGGTGATGGTGTCGCCGATGGCCCCGGTGCAAAGGAATGTCGACTGCTGGGGATTGAGGTTGTTCAAGAGGTTGAGAACGATGTAATCGACCAGGGCGTTGTAGCCATTACGCAATTTATCCGAGCGGGACTTTTCCGCCGCCGCCGAAGTGTCGGCGTCGTTGGCGAAGAAGCGGATGAATTCCTCGACCTTATCCCGGACTGTACTGTCCACTCCCTTCATGAGCGCCTCATAGTGGGTGCCGGTGACAGCTTGGGTGGCGGTGGACATGAGAAAAGCCTCCGAAAGAAGAAATAGAATGACCCTACAGATTTGACGGGAAGGGCATTATAGCATAGGCCTTTTGGCTCATTTCCATAAAATACCGCGCTGGAACGGGAGAAAAAGGGGTGGGGAGGGGAAGTCGTTGAAAGGTTTTAACCGTGGGGGCTTTCAACGCAAAGATTCCGGCAAGGCGGGTTCATTTAAGCTCGGACGGGTCCCAGGACCAAAGCCATCTCCAGGTTTGGTCTTTTTTCTCGAAGGC
>CAZLND010000328.1:0-2950 GCA_964560635.1 uncultured bacterium
TCCTTACGAGCGCCTGCAGATCATGGGCAAGACCGAGCTGCATTACCTCAAGACCCTCAAGCCGGCCCAGCGCAAGAAGATCCTCCAGACCCTTTTTTCCTATAAGCTTCCCTGCGTGGTGATCACGCATAAGATGAAGCCCCCGGCCGATATCGTGGCCGAGGCCCGCAAGCGCAAGGTCCCGCTTTTCACCACCCCCACGGCTACCACTAAGTTCGTCTCCGAAATATCGGTGTTCTTGGAAGAGGAATTCGCCCCCGAGACCACCATCCACGGGACCCTGCTCGACGTTTACGGGGTCGGTATCCTCATCCTGGGCAACTCGGGCATCGGCAAGAGCGAATGCGCGCTGGACCTGGTAGAACGGGGCCACCGGCTGGTGGCGGACGACCTGGTCTATATCAAGCGCCTGGCCAACCGCATCCTCATGGGCTCGCGCTCCGAGATCATCAAGCACCATATGGAGATCAGGGGCTTGGGTATCATCAATATCGAGAGCCTTTTCGGCGTGGGCGCCATCCGCGACAAGAAGCGCATCGAGCTGGTCATCCGTTTGGAAGAGTGGGACAACAAGAAGGAATACGACCGTCTGGGCCTGACCCCCTCGACCCACAAGATCTTCGACGCCGAGATCCCCATGTTCGTCATCCCGGTGAGGCCGGGCCGGAACCTGGCGGTCATCATCGAGGTGGCGGCCATGAACCACCGGCTGATGAAGCTGGGCTATTTCACCGCCCAAGAATTCGCCGACCGGGTCAGCCGCATCATGTCCGAGGAAGCCGCCCGCCCCGCCGCCCCCCGGCTCAAGGGCCGGCCCGGGGGCGCGCCCAAAGGCGCGCGCTGATCCCATGGAAAATCGTCCTTTGTTCCCCTTATCCATACCCCAAATCCCTGGAGACTTTTGATGCTGGGTTTCCGCTGGCTCTATCCCGGAATGCGCCTTAAGCGCTGGTTCTTGCTCATTGGCTTGGCCATTTTTGTCCTCGTCGTGGGTTTCTCCGGTTTGATGAGCGCCCATGTGCAAGGCGTCCATTACAGGCCTGCCCCCATCGTGGAAGTGGAAGAGCATCTCAAGCGGCTCAAGTTCGTTGACTTCCTATTCATGGCCCTGGGCATCTGGGGTATTTGGCTGGGAGTGAGGCGCGCCATCCGTTCGGTCCTGACGGTCTTCATCCCGGAGCGGGAAAAGGAATTCGTCAACATCGTCTACCAGAAGACCCGCCTCAAGCGGGGGCCGCGCATCGTTTGCGTGGGCGGCGGCACGGGTCTTCCCAACGTCCTCTCGAGCCTCAAACATTACACCAGCAACCTGACAGCCATCGTGACGGTGGCCGACGACGGCGGCAGTTCGGGCCGGCTCCGGAAGGATTTCGGCACGCCCCCGCCCGGCGACATCCGCAATTGCATCGTGGCCTTGTCCGACCAAGAGACCCTGCTCAATGACCTGTTCCAATACCGCTTCAAGGGCCACGGAGACCTGAAAGGCCACAGCTTCGGGAACCTCTTCATCACCGTCATGCGAGAGATCACCGGGGATTTCGGCAGGGCGGTGGAGGAATCCAGCCGCGTCCTCTCCACCCGGGGCACGGTCATGCCGGTCACCTTCGATCCCATGACCCTCCAAGCCCGGCTCAAGAACGGGACCGTCATCACCGGCGAGTCCAAGTTCGCCTCGGCCAAGTCCCCCATCGAACAACTCTCCCTGAAAGAAAAGAAGATCACGCCCAATAAAGAGGTGCTCAAGGCCATCTTGGAGGCCGACGCCATCGTGCTGGGTCCGGGAAGCCTTTACACGAGCATCCTTCCGAACCTGCTCATCCGCGAAGTGGCGGAAACCATCGCCCTTTCCCGGGCCATCAAGATCTACGTGTGCAATGTCATGACCGAGACCGGCGAGACCGACCATTTCACCGTGTCCGACCACGTGAAGGCCCTTCACAAACACACGGGGCCCAATTTCATCCATTACGTCATCGCCAACAAGGAAAAGGTGCCTTTGAAACTGCTCAAGCGCTATGAAGCGGAAGGCCAGGAACCGGTGGTGGTGGACGAGGAAGCCGTGGAAGAGGAAGGGGTCCAGTTGGTGAAGGCCAACCTGCTCCACCACGAGGATTATGTGCGTCATAGCCCCGAAAAGCTGGGAAAAACCATCATCCGGCTATTGGTCATTTAGAATCACCAGCGAAAACCTCTTAACCAACCCCTTGAGAACCTCAGTAATCTGATGTTCTCAAGGGGAACGGCACCAAGGGCACCAAGAACAGCAAAAGGTAAAATGGTAAAATCCGTCTTTGTTTAAGCCTTTCTTGGTGTCTTAGTGTCTTGGTGGTTCAATGTGTCTTTAGCCTTATTTTTGAGAGGAAGGAACCTTAAAATGATAGGCGTCGTCATCGCGACTCATGGGGAATTCGGGAATGCCCTTCTTTCCACCCTTAAGATGATCATGGGGGAGGTAGAGGGGCTGGTATCGGTGACCCTGCTTCCGGAGGATTCGCTGGAATCTTTCAAGGGCAAGGTCGAGAAGGCCGTGGAGGGTTTGAAGACCGGGGAACAGGGGACCCTTATCCTGGTGGACATGCTGGGTGGCACGCCTTTCAACGTGGCCATCCAATTGGCCGCGCAAGGGAAGGTGCAGGTGGTGGCGGGGGTCAGCTTGCCCATGCTCATCAAGGTGGCGTCCCACCGGGACGAGACGGACCTGACGCTCCTGACCCAAGAGGTCCAAAAGGCCACCCAGGAAAGCATCGTGACTTCCATCGAATTATTTAAGAAGAAATAAAACCAACGTCCAACGCCAAGACGCTAAGACGCCAAGGAAGGCTTGTTTGAAAAGATCTATTCTGGAAAAACCGAACCAAATCCAAACTTGGTGTCTTGGAGTCTTGGTGCTGGCTTTAGGTTTAGTGAGCGTGAAATAGGAATATGGACATTCAACTGATACGTATCGACG
>CAZLND010000329.1:0-2902 GCA_964560635.1 uncultured bacterium
CCCAGGTCAGGGTCTGGCGCTTCGCTTCAGGATCTATACGGTGGCGGGAGAATTCATTCCCGCCGCCCCGGGTCCATCGGGTCCCGACTTGATCCAATACAACGTTTCGGGCCTTGCCAGCGGTTTATACCTAGCCGAGGTGGAAGGCTTTAACCAAGCCAACCAAAGGCTTTTGCGACAGACCGTTCGGTTCACGGTTGTTCACTAAAGAGAGCTTGTTGAATATCCCACTGAAAAAAATGAAATTCCGTAAAAAAGAAGCCATGGCCTGTATTGCCCTCCTGTGCTTATCCGGTTGTGATAAAGAAACCTATCCCCCCGCAAAATTAGTTTGGGCCCAAACGGGCACACAACCCCAGGAATTTTTCGGCCATAAAGCCGCCGCGGTGGGGGACGTCACCGGTTCGGGTTACGACGATCTGTTGGTGGGTGCCCCTGGTCATTCCGATCGAAAGGGAAGGGCGGTCCTTTATTTGGGCTCGGCCAAGGGTCTTGAAAATGATCCCCTTTGGACGGCGGAGGGGGAAAACCCAGGCGATGCTTTCGGCGATGTGGTCGGGGCTTTAGGCGACATCAACGGAAACGGTTACACGGCCTTTTTCGTGACCGCATCGGAGTACAGCAGTGCCACGGCAAAGCATTGCGGCAAGGTCTATGTTTACTCGGGTGGACCAAAAGGCCCTTCCCGAAAACCCATTTGGACCGCGGAGGGAACAACCCCCGGAGAGCTTTTTGGGGATTGCGCGGCGGTTGTCGGCGACGTGAACGGCGATGGTTACCCGGACTTCATGATCGGCGCTTATGGTTTCGACCAGTTCAGGGGAAAGGTTTATTTGTACTTGGGAAGCGCCAACGGTTTTTCCAAGAAGGCCGACTGGGTTTATGAAGGGGAAGCCAAAGGGGATTGGCAGGGCTACGGCATCGGTCCCGCCGGGGACGTGAACGGGGACGGCTATGGCGATGTGGTACTGGGGGCGAAGTACCACAGCCAAACCTTCCGGAACGATGGGAAGGTTTATCTGTTTTACGGCTCAGCCAAGGGATTGGCGCCCCGACCTGATTGGACCCATTCGGGTGAAACGGCGGACAGCCGTTTTGGCCATCACCTCAGCGGAGCCGGGGACGTGAACGGTGACGGCTTCGCGGATATCATCATCGGCGCGCCGGGCTACGACCGCTCGCGGGGAAGGGCTTATGTTTTCGTGGGATCCCCCCAAGGACCCAAAGAGAGGCCCGATGCCATTCTGGAAGGACAGGTCACCGGTGAATCTTTTGGGACCGATGTGGCCAGCGCGGACGACGTCAACGGCGACGGCTACGCGGATGTCTTGGCCAGCGGGCCGGGATACGCGACTTTCCCCGGCGCGGCGAATTTATTCTTGGGTTCCCGCGATGGGGTTCAAACCAGACCCTTTTACCGCGAGATCGGGGAAGGGGGCGGTAACAGCTACGGTTCCATCGTCGGCTCGGCCGGCGACGTGAACGGCGATGGGATACCCGATTGGTTCGTCTGCGCTCCGAGTTTTGGGTCCGACCCGAAGGAAGCTGGAAAAGTTTATTTATATGAAGGCGCGGGACTGAACGAGTCCCCGTTCCGGTTCAACCTTCGTCGAAGATCCAACCACTCGATGGTGGGACCGGGGGCCGCGATCCGTTTAGGAAATGATTC
Organism: uncultured bacterium; assembly: GCA_964560635.1. Taxonomy (GTDB): domain Bacteria; phylum Oederibacteriota; class Muellerivitia; order Muellerivitales; family Muellerivitaceae; genus CAZLND01. Next base: position 1,670 of record CAZLND010000329.1, read on the forward strand.
GCTACTGTTGAGCCTGGCGGCAAAGGGCCTATCCGAAGAAGTGAAGTTGGAAGCGGAAGTGAAAGAAGCCGGTCAGCCCTTTGACGGGGATAATTTGATCGCGTCGGATTGGGTTCCGGCTGAAAAGGGAATCCTCGAAATGACCGGCTTAGCCCCCGGTAAGGCTTACCGGTGGCGGGCCCGGTTGGTCTTTAAGAATGGCCGGAAGGCATCCCATTGGGTTGTTCCGGCCTTTTGGCGTCTTGCCGGAAGTCCCCACTTTCGGACACTTCACTAGGTTTAACCTCCAATAAAAAAGGGCTTTTTCGCGGCAGGTATTTACTTAGTGATATTGACAAATAATACCTCAGGGCAGTAGTCTCTTTGTTGAGAACGTTCTCAGTTCTTGAAATTAACCCAACACCTACAACCAAATCTTCTTGATGTTTGAAAACGGGGTCCTATGCCTAGGTCCTTTGCGACAAAAAGCTTAAATCGATTTTACGAGAGTGGATCCTCAACCGCTTTCAAACCTCTTTGTAAATTCATTTTTTCTGTCTTTTTGTTTTGGAGCTTTACCACGGCCCCTTCCATGGCGCAGGAACCCGCCAAGATCACACCCGGTTCACTCACTTATTCGGGAGGGGGGCAGGCGGGTTGCGCCTTGTCGATCAATTTTGCCGTCACCAGCTTCAAGGATCATGAACCCTTCCAATACAGCATCGCGTTCAACGCCAACGGAGGATGCCCCCCGAAGCCAGGCGGCACGGCGGGTAATAATTTCGTGGTGGATGGGAACGGCTTCAATCACGCGCCTAATGACATCGCCTGTACGGGACGTATGGTGGCCCCGCCGCCCAGTACGGAAGATCCGGCCGGCGTTTCCACGCCGATCCGAGCGTTGGACCCGGGATTTGGGAACATTACCATACCGGCCGGTTTGGCCCCCGGTGTTTACCAGCTACAGGTCATCATCGGCGAACATACCAACTATAACTTTTGCGCGGGACTAGCCACCTATAGTGATTCCCAGTGTATCCCAATTACGATCGCCAACAGTGGGGGTTGTAAAGCCACGGTGGTCCCTTGTGCCTCCATACCGCCTCTGTACATGACCACGTCCAAAACTTTGACCACCACAAGGCCGGGTTCGCCAATTGGATGGAATCCGGTCCTCTTTAGCACCTGCCCCAGTTTCACCAGCGCGCCGTTAAGCGGGTGTTATAGTGCGGGAGCCTGGATGGCGGATGTTTG
>CAZLND010000330.1:0-2896 GCA_964560635.1 uncultured bacterium
GATGGATATAAAGGTCGAAACATTAAAAAGCAGGATCAAAGCCTCACTCACCACAAAGTACACAAAGACCACAAAGTTAAATCTTTGAGATTTTTTTTCGGTTCCTTGTTGTACTTCGTGTTCTTCGTGAACTTCGTGGTTAGAGATCAGATGTTTGGTTGAAGATTTTAGTCCTTTGAATAAGGAGTCTTTATGGGTTGGTTCAAGGAACTGTTGATGAATTTATACCTGGTCGACCGGCCCATCGCCGACCGTAAGAAACAGGACCGCCGAAAGGACGACCGTCGTTGGACGGGTCCTGAGGGTGACCGCCCTACCGCCCGTGATCCCCGCCGGAAAAAAGAACGTCGGAAAAATGGCCGGAGAAATTAAATTTCGATGAATTCTGGTCTGTTGTCCCTTCCTCAACCCTTTTCCTTAGGCCTTACCCTTCTTTGCGGCCAATGCTTCCGTTGGGACGCGCCGGATGAACAAGGCTGGTTCCAAGGTGTGGCCGGCCAGGCCTTTTGGCGTCTCAAACAAGACGGACAAAATCTTTTATGGGAATGCAGCCAAGACAATATTCAGGGAAAAACGTCACCCCAATGGTTATCCCACTTTTTGAATTTGGATGATGACCTGGAGGGATGGGCCCGGACCTTTGAGGCCCATCCGGTAATGGAGAAGCCCCTGAAGGCTTTGAGGGGTTTAAGGGTGATCCGCCAGGAACCTTGGGAATGCCTCATCTCCTATATGTTCGCCCAAGGCCTGTCCGTTAAGGTCATCCAACAGGCTCTTCGCAAGTTTTGCGTGGAGTATGGACACTCCATCGAAGGCGCCCCGGGTTTCTATACCTTCCCCGAAAGCGGAGCCATCGCCAGGCTTTCGGCGGATTTTTTAAGGCCCTTCACCAACAATTACCGGGCCCGCGCGGACCGGATCATCCGGGTGGCCCGGGCGGTAGAGGCCCAGGTCATCACCTTGGGTCACCTGGAAAGCATTCCTTGCGACGAGGCCCGGGAAGCCCTGATGGCCCTGGACGGTATCGGGCCCAAGATCGCCGACTGCATCCTGCTCTTCTCCATGGGCCACGATTCGGCCTTTCCGGTGGACCGGTGGGTCCTGCGGGCCATGAAGCGCCACTTCCACGCGGTGAAGCTATTGGGGGTGGGGAGGGAAGCGCCCAGCTATCCTCAATACGTGAAGATCGTCCGGAAGGCCCGGACCGCCTTCGGGACCCGCTGTGGGGTGGCCAGCGAATACCTTTTCCTTTACCTCAGACTGCTCGAAGACGAGAAACTCCGGCGGGACCTGCAACCTTATTGTCAATCCTCCGAGCTTCCCCAGGCGGCCGCCGTCCCGGAGGGGACTTTTAAGGCCAGAAGGCCTTTATAATTACGCCAAAAAAAATATAATAAGAAGCCCTGGCCCCATGGGAAGACGTCGGGAACAGGAATGACAACGCCTTTCAAATCCGATATTAGGAAGTCCCAGTGAAACCAGTCCTATTGATCGTCGATGATGAAGAAAGCGTCCGCGAGTCTTTCCGGCTCGCTTTGCAGGATGAATACGACCTGGCCTTCGCCGAGGACGCCAAAAGCACCCTCAAGATCCTCAAGACCCAAGCCTTCGACCTTTGCCTTTTGGACATCATGCTGCCCGACGGGTCCGGGATGGACCTTCTGCGCCAGATCAAGCGCCGGGACGAATCCATCGATGTCATCATGGTGACCGCCCTCACGGGCGTGGATACGGCCTTGGATTCCATGAAACTGGGCGCCTACGATTACATCACCAAGCCCTACCGTATCAACGAACTCTATGAGCTCATCAAACGGGTCCTGGCCAAGCGGGGTCTGGAAAAAGAGAATCGATTCCTCCGCGAGGAACTGGCCCAACGCAAGCCGGTTAGTTTCCTTGGCAAGAGCCGGGCCGCCCAGGAAGTCTTGAAGAAGATCGAAGGCATCGCCAAGGGCGACCTGCCGGTCCTGATCAGCGGAGAGATGGGAAGTGGGGCGGAAGAAGCCGCGCGAGAGATCCATTCCCGAAGCCTTCGCGGGCGCGGACCTTTCATCGTCCTGAACTCGGCCTCTTCCCCCAAGGCCCAACTCGAGCGGGAACTATTCGGGGAGGAAGGGGATGAGGTCAAGAACCGCGCGCCCCTCATCGGCAAACTGGAGTTCGCCGACAAAGGGACCTTTTTCCTGGAACAAGTGGACCGTTTGCCCTTGGAGGTCCAGGAAAGACTGGTCCGGGTCTTCATCGATAAAAAAATGTCACGTATAGGTAGTCAGGCCCTAATGCCCCTGGATACGCGGGTGATCGCTTCCACCGACATCGACCTGGCGGCGGCCGTCGAGAAAGGCGCCTTCCGGAAGGACCTTTACCAATTCCTCGTTTCCTTTCCCTTGGCCCTGCCGCCCTTGCGGGAACGCCGGGAGGATGTCCCTGACCTGATCGATTATTTCCTTAAGATCGCCAACCAAAAGGCACGGGTGCCGGTGAAGGTCATCCAAAAGGAAGCCATCCAATTCCTGACCCAATATGCCTGGCCGGGCAATTTGAGGGAGCTGGAGAATAGCGTGGAAATGATGGTGCTTTTCGCGGGCAAAGAGACCCTGACCATCGAGGACATCCCGCTGGATATCCTGGTCAAACAGATCGACTTGGCCAAGACCAAGGAAGAGGCCAAGCTTTCCCTAAAACGCGTGAGACGCCAGTTCGAGCGGCAGTACATTCGCAAGGTCCTGGAAAGGACCCGTGGCAACCAGACCCGTACCGCCGCCACCCTGGGTCTTCACCGCAATACGCTCATATGGAAGCTCAAGGAACTCAACCTGGAAGAGGATTACAAGAAGATCGTCAAGAAACGCCGGGAGCATGGGATCGGTTTCCGCAACCTCTGATCCTGTTCCTT
>CAZLND010000331.1:0-2877 GCA_964560635.1 uncultured bacterium
CCTGGAGCACGTGAAGATCCAACAGGAAAGCGCGAAGGCCTACCACTTGGGCACACTGGTGGCGAAACAAGCGGAAGGAAGCCGGTTCGCTTCCTGCACCTATTCCTTGGGCGGCGCTTTGGCCCGCCATGAGGTGGAAACGACCCTTTCCGAAAAGAAGGCCGAGTGCCTGATGGAAGGTCTTTACTTGGCCCGGGGTAAACAGCATGTGGATACCCGGACCTTTGTGGATCACATGGCGCCCGCTTGTAAGAGCGAGGAAGTCTTCAAGGGTATCTTGGATAACGAGGCGGTTGGTATTTTCGACGGCCGTATCCTGGTGCGGGAGAACGCCCAGAAAACCGACGCGCGCCAGTCCAACAAGAATCTCCAACTCTCCAAGAAGTCGCAGGTCTATTCCAAACCCCAGTTGCAGATCTACGCAGATGATGTGAAATGTTCCCACGGCTCGGCCACGGGCCAGATGGATGCGGAAGCCCTCTTTTACCTGCAATCCCGCGGGATCGGACGGGAAGAAGCCAGGCAACTGTTGGTCTATGCCTTCGCGGGCGAGATGTTGGACCGGATCCCCTTCGATTATTTGAAAGCGCCCTTGCGCCAGATGGTGAACGAATGGATGGAGGCCAAATCATGAAGACCAAGACCCGGCCCCAAGCCAAAAAGAAGACGATAAAAGCGATATTCAACGTCGAGAAGATCCGCAAGGATTTCCCCATTTTGAAGGAAAAAGTCCATGGAAAGCCTTTGGTTTACCTGGACAACGCCGCCACTACCCAAAAGCCGAACTTGGTCATCGAGACCTTGGAGCGCTATTACCGCGAATACAACGCCAACATCCACCGGGGACTCCACCTCTTGAGCGAGAAGGCGACCGCCGCCTATGAGGCTTCGCGGGTCACCGCCCAAAAATTCCTGAACGCCGCCGACCACCGCGAGATCATCTTTACCCGTGGGGCCACCGAGGGCATCAATCTCGTGGCGCAAACCTGGGGCCGGCAGAACGTGAAGGCTGGCGACGAGATCCTCATCACCACGATGGAACACCATTCCAACATCGTTCCCTGGCAGATGCTTTGCGAAGAAAAAGGCGCGGTCTTGAAGGTGGTTCCCATTAATGACGCCGGGGAACTGGTGCTTGAGGAGCTGTATCGTCTGCTTTCCCCCAAGACCAAACTTGTCGCCATTACCCATGTTTCCAACGCCTTGGGGACGGTCAATCCCATCGCGGAGATCATCCAAGCCGCGCACGCCAAGGGCGCCAAGGTCCTGGTCGATGGCGCCCAGGCCATCCCGCATTTGAGCGTGGATGTCCGGGCTTTGGACTGCGACTTTTACGTTTTTTCCGGGCACAAGATCTATGGTCCTACGGGCATCGGGGTCTTGTATGGCAAGTACGCCCTTTTGGATTCCATGCCGCCTTACCAGGGCGGGGGCGATATGATCGCCTCGGTCACTTTTGAGAAGACCCTCTATAAGAAGCCCCCTTACAAATTCGAGGCGGGTACTCCCCATATCGCAGGGGTCATCGGTTTGGGCGCGGCTTTGGATTACGTGAGCAAGATCGGACTTTCCACCATCGCCGCCCATGAGCATGACCTCTTGGTCTACGGGACCCAAAAGCTTTTGGAAGTGCCGGGTCTTCAGATCATCGGGAACGCCCGTTTCAAAGCGGGGGTCCTGTCCTTCACGCTGGGGGAGATACATCCCCACGATATCGGCACCATCATGGACCGGCAGGGCGTGGCCGTCCGCGCCGGACACCACTGCGCCCAACCGGTTATGGATCGTTTCCAAGTTCCGGCCACCGCTCGGGCCTCTTTCGGGCTTTATAACACCCATAAAGAGATCGACGTCCTGGTCAAGGCTATCCACAAAGTGAAGGAGGTACTGGGCTAATGTCCGACTTCAGTGACCTCTACCAAGACCTCATCATCGACCACCAAAAAAATCCTCGTAATTTCGGGGAACTGACCGGCGCCAATCACCATGCGGACGGCTTCAATCCCCTTTGCGGAGATAAGATCACGGTCGACCTGAAAGTGAACGGGGAAGGGGTCATCGAGGATCTGAAGTTCAAGGGTTCGGGATGCGCCATCTCCAAGGCCTCGGCCTCCATGATGACCATGGCCTTGAAGGGCAAGAAGACCGGGGAAGCCGAGAAGATATTCCATGAGTTCCATGACATGGTCATGGGCAAGGTCGAGAAGCCCGCCGCGGACCTGGGTAAATTGAAAGTGTTCGCGGGGGTGAAGGAATATCCGGCCCGCGTCAAATGCGCCAGCCTGGCCTGGCACACACTGGAAGCCGCTTTGCACGATAAAAAAGAAGTCATCTCAACGGACGATGGAGTCGAACCATGAGCGCAGTCGCCAACGAACTGGTCACCTGTACCCGGGATTGCAAGGCCATCACCATTCCCTATGGCACCGAGACCCTTCTCTTTAAAGATGAGAAGGTCTATGTCACCCAGAACCTGGGGGGCAGTTTCACGGTCCAACGGGACAACGGCCAATTGGTGCGTATCGACGGCAAGGACGCGGACGCCATCGGCAAAGAGATCCCGCCCGAAGCCAAGGTTTTCAAGCTCGAGTACGGAGACGAGACGCCCCGGGACGAGAAGGACGTGGAAAAGGATGTTTGGTTCCAGCTCAAGACCTGCTATGACCCCGAGATCCCGGTGGACATCGTGGAATTGGGCCTGATCTACAGCTGTAAGGTCACGCCTCACGAAAAAGGCGGGAAGAAAGTGGATGTCGTCATGACCCTGACCGCCCCCGGTTGCGGAATGTCCACGGTCCTCAAGGCTGAGATCGAACAAAAGCTTGGCCGCATCCCCGGCGTCAAGGAATCCTATGTCGAAGTGACTTTCGAGCCCCC
>CAZLND010000332.1:0-2867 GCA_964560635.1 uncultured bacterium
CGCCACCCTGACCATCCCCACGGCCTTCGTCAGTTACACCGAGGAAGCTCTGGACCACAAGACGCCATTGCTTCGTTCCATCGAGAGCCTGTCCACCCAGGCCCTGCGCTTGCTTCGTATCTTCGGGAACAAGACGGCCAAGCGCGTGTTCACGACCATGGGCCCCGAACAGGAATATTTCTTGATCGACCGCAAGCACTATGAATTGCGGCCCGACCTGATCGCCTCCGGACGCACGCTCTTCGGCGCGGCGCCCTATCGCGGCCAAGAATTGGAAGACCATTATTTCGGCGCCATCCGGGAGCGCATCCTGGCTTACATGATGGACCTGGACCGGGAGCTGTGGCGCTTAGGCATCCCCTCCAAGACCCGTCATAACGAGGTGGCCCCGGCCCAGTTCGAAATGGCCCCCATCTTTGAGAAATCCTCCGTCGCGGCCGACCACAACATGATCGTCATGGAACTGATGCGTAAGGTTGCCTTGCGCCACGGCTTGGTCTGCCTCCTGCATGAGAAGCCCTTCGCGGGCATCAACGGCAACGGTAAACACAACAACTGGTCCATGGCCACCGACGAGGGTGAGAATCTTTTGGAGCCCGGTACCACGCCCCACGAGAACGCTCAGTTCCTCGCCTTCCTGGTCGCCACCATTGCGGCGGTCGACAAGTACGCGGAGTTGCTTCGCATCGGCATCAGCGGCCCGGGCAACGACCACCGTTTGGGCGCCAACGAGGCTCCCCCGGCCATTATGTCGGTGTTCCTCGGCGAGCAATTAGAGGACATCGTCGGCCAGTTGGAGACCGGCAAGGCCTCTTCCAGCAAGAAGGGCGGCGTCATGGAGTTGGGCGTCTCGACCCTTCCGCCCCTTCCCAAGGACAGCACGGACCGTAACCGTACCTCGCCTTTCGCCTTCACCGGCAACAAGTTCGAGTTCCGTGCGGTCGGTTCCACGGCCCCCATCTACTGGCCCAATACCATCCTCAACACGATCGTGGCCGAGGCTATCGACCGTATCGCCACCAAGCTGGAAAAGGGCGGCGACCTGAACAAGACGCTGGCGACAGTACTGCAGGAAGAGATCAAAGAACACAAGAAGGTCCTCTTCAGCGGGAACGGCTACAGCAAGGAATGGCATGCCGAAGCCGCCAAGCGGGGCCTGCCGAACTTGAAGAGCACCGTGGACGCCTTGAAGGCCATGCCGAAGAAGGAATACAAGGAACTCTTCGCCAAGTACAAGGTCCTCAACGAGAAAGAATATGACGCCCGCGAGGAGATCATGTGGGAGAGCTATGTGAAGATCGTGAACATCGAAGCCGGTGCCACGGTGGATATCGCCCGCAACCAGATCCTGCCGGTGGTCATTGGCTACCAGAACAAACTGGCCCAAGCCATCCAGTCGGTCGCGGCGGTCGCCAAGACCTCCCAAAAGGGCCAGAACGCCCTGTTGGAGAACGTGGCCAAGGGCGCCAGCGACCTCTATGAGGCTATTGAGACCTTGGACGGGCTTATCGACAAGGCTAACGAGGGTTCGAGCCTGCACCAGATCGCCGCTTCCTTCAAGGATTCGGTCATTCCGGGGATGCTGAAGGTCCGGGAACTGGCGGATTGGCTGGAAGCCTACGTGGACGACGAGACCTGGCCGTTGCCGAAGTACCGGGAGATGTTGTTCCAGTACTAAGCCGCACCAAAGTTAAAAGTTGAATGTTTGAAAGGGGCTTTCCCGTAAGGGGAGGCCCCTTTTCTTTTGTCTGGAGCCCCTTGCTTTGAGACCATTTCCTTGGCTAGATTCATGGAACTTATTTCAATTCAGGAGGTCGGCATGAAGCGAGTTTTGAGCCTGTTTTTGGGTAGCTTTTTACTTTGTTCAACGTCTTTTGCGGAACTGAAAACCCAGACCGTGGAATACAAGGACGGGACCACCGCCCTGGAAGGCTATCTGGCCTATGACGATTCCTTTACGGGCAAGCGTCCTGGGGTGCTGGTAGTGCATGAATGGAACGGGTTGGGACATTATGCCCAAGGGCGTTGCGACCAATTGGCCAAGCTGGGTTATGTGGCTTTCGCCGCGGACATTTACGGAAAAGGGGTCCGTCCGGCTACGGCTGATGAAGCAAAGACCGAATCGGGGAAGTTTTATGCGGACCGTAAGCTCTTGCGCGCGAGGGTGAACGCCGGGTTGAATCAACTCGAAAAAAATGAGCTGGTGGACACCACGAAAGTGGCGGCCATTGGTTATTGCTTCGGCGGTACCACTGTGTTGGAACTAGGACGGAGCGGCGCCAATATCAAGGGGATCGTCAGTTTCCACGGGGGATTGGGCAATCCTAGTCCCGCGGATGATAAGAACATCAAAGCCAAGCTATTGGTTTGCCAGGGTGGAGCGGATAAATTCACCCTCGGGGACGTGCCGGCTTTCAAGAAAAGCCTCAAAGATGCCAAGGTGGACTTCAAATTCGTTTCTTATCCTGGAGCTGTCCATGGGTTCACCAATCCGGAAAATACGGGAAGCATGCCGGGGGTGAAATATGACGCCAAGGCGGATAAGGGCTCTTGGAAAGAGATGATGGCTTTCTTTAAGAAGATCTTCAAAGGCTGATTTATTAAATAACCCTCGCCCCTTGCGGGAGAGGGTAGGGAGAGGGGTGAATGCGGCTCACCCTCATCCCGCCCATTCTCCCAACTGCGCTCATAGGGAACACCCCCTATGTACCCGTAAAACCGAAAACTCGAGGGAGAAGGGGACAGAAAACCACAGGCTCATAAAAAAAGCCCGGACCCCTTGAGGGGTTCGGGCTTTTTTGTTTTCTAGCCCCTAAGCGACGTGGTGGGTGGAATCCTCCGGCTTGTTCTCCTACTGAGGCTGGGTA
>CAZLND010000333.1:0-2837 GCA_964560635.1 uncultured bacterium
AACTTCCTTGAAAAAAGGCTTATTTAAACTGGGGTCGTGCGTTGGCCCTACGGGCCAAGCATGATTGGCCGAAGGCCAATTACCACAAGCTTGTCGTGATCGCCCCGCTATACGCGGGGCACTCCTCGCGATGACAACAAGGCTAAAGCGGAAACTCCCTATTTAAACAAGAGTCCACCTAGCTATAATGACCCTTCAATTCCAGACCTAAAGGATCCCCCGTTGTCGACCGTTAAAGTGGAAAAAGCCCGTCGTCCCTTCCTGGCCTTTCTCAAGGTCGTCTTCGCGCTCGCCTTCGCGGGAATGGGCATCCTAGGCGGAGTGCTTTACGCCGAACTCCAGGAACTTCCGGACATCAAGGCCATCCAGACCAACGGCCCTTCCCAATCCACCAGCATCTATGACGTGAACGGTGACCTCATCAGCCAGCTTTCATTGGAACAACGGACCATCGTTCCATTCGCCAAGATCCCTCAAACCCTCAAGGATGCCTTCATCTCGATCGAGGACGAACGCTTTTACCAACACATCGGCGTGGACCCCATCGGCATCATCCGTGCTTTTGTGAAGAACATCCGGGCGGGCGGCGCCAAGGAAGGCGCCAGCACCATCACCCAGCAGTTGGCCCGCAACCTCTTCCTGACCCATGAAAAGACCCTTAGCCGCAAGATCCGCGAAGCACTCTTGGCCCTCCAGATCGAACGGAATTACAACAAAGAAGAGATCCTCGAAATGTATTTGAACCAGATCTATTTTGGGGAAGGTTCTTACGGAGTGGAATCAGCCTCCCGGACTTATTTCGGGAAACACGTGGAAGACCTAACCCTCCCTGAATGCGCCATGCTGGCGGGTATCCCCCGCAGACCCGAAGCCTTCGACCCTTATAAGAACCCCTTGGAGTCCCTGGGTCGGCGCAATCTGGTCTTGAGCGCCATGGCCGACCACGGGGCCATTACGCTCCAACAAGCCAGCGAAGCCAAGAACATCCCCATTGAGCTCAAGAAGATCGAGGTCCAGAACGCCCCTTATTTCGTGGAATTCGTTCGTCAGCAATTGGAGGCTCGTTACGGCTCCAACGCGGTTTATAAAGGGGGCTTGGCCGTTTATACCACCCTGGACTTGAAGATGCAGGACGCGGCGCAAAAAGCTTTGGACCGGGGTCTTCAAAATTGCGAGATCGTTGCCCGCAAGAATCGCATGACCAATATCCCCGTGGATCAACCCATTCAAGGGGCGCTTCTCGCCACCGACCCACACACAGGCGCCATCCGCGCCATGATCGGCGGCATCGATTACCGGCGGAGCGTTTTCAACCGCGCCATCCAAGCCCATCGTCAACCGGGTTCTTCTTTCAAACCCATCATTTATGCCGCCGCTATTGAAAATGGCTACACCATGGCCGACGTCTTTATGGACTCCCCCGTGGTTTACCCCGACCCCACAACCGGCAAACCTTGGCGGCCTGTGAACTTTTCGGAGAAATTCCGCGGCCCCACCACACTGCACACAGCCCTCATGTATTCCATCAATGTGGTGACCATCAAATTGCTGGATAAACTGGGCATCCAACCCGTGGTCAGCCTGGCCCGGCGCATGGGCATCACAACCCCCATCAAACCCAACCTTTCCTTGGGACTGGGGACTTCGGAAGTGACCTTGGCCGAAATGGTAAAAGCCTTTTCGGTGTTCCCGAACCAGGGCGTTCGGATGGAGCCCTTCGGCATTTTGTCGGTCAAGGATTCCTCAGGCCATGTACTGGAGAACAACTCCCCCCGAGGCGAGGAAGTGTTGGATCCCCGCGTGGCCTACATCATGGTGAACACCATGAAGGATGTCATCGACCAAGGAACGGGCCGCATCATCCGCCGCTTGGGATTCACTTATCCCGCCGCCGGAAAGACCGGGACCACCAACGACAACGTGGACGCTTGGTTCATTGGCTATACTCCCGACCTGACTTGCGGGGTTTGGGTGGGCTACGACCAACGGGAAAGCCTGGGCAAGAAACAGACGGGTGGCGAAGCCGCCGCTCCGATCTGGGCCGAGTTCATGAAAGCAGCCACCGAAGGGAAACCTTCCAAGGATTTCGAGCCCCCCAAGGGTGGAGAGGCCGACTTGGTTCACAAGAAGATCTGTATGGATTCAGGCCTTTTGGCCACCGCCCGATGCCCCAAGGTGCGGGATGAGGTCTTCCGTAAGGAAACGGCCCCTACCAAATTCTGCAATATCCATTCGGGTTCTGGCACCGCGGGTGTGGCGGGAGAAGGTGAAGTGAGTGGCGGTTCAGCCACTGCGTCTACGGGCGGGGATATTTTGGAGATGGATTCCCAGCCGGTCATCAAGGCCCAGCCTCAGGCCCCAGCCGCTTCGACTACACCCGGAGCCGAGGAACAACCTGCCCCTGAGGGGACCGAGAAGAAACCTGCCGCTTCGGAAGCCTACCCCGACGAAGGTTTCTAACCCTTTTCGTCGAACAGTCTCACTCAACGATCTTATATTTCTTCCTGATCTCCGGCTCGGGCAAAGCGTTGTAATGCCACCATTCGTGGGAAAGCTGAAGAAAACCAGCTTTGGTCATCACTTTCCGTAACACCAACCGATTCACTAATTGCTGTTGGGTCAGCTTCCCCTCTTTTAAGAACTTATCTTCCAACTTCGGTTCAGATACGGGCGAGAAGGAATCGAACCCGGTTCCCATGTCCAATTCCCTTCCCTTTTCATCCAAGAGGCTGATATCCAGGGCCATACCGTAATTGTGGGGTGAGCCGATCTCCGCATTGGCCACATATTTTCGTTGGGGAGTGTCCTTCACACGGTCCCACATGAACCATTGGACC
>CAZLND010000334.1:0-2832 GCA_964560635.1 uncultured bacterium
GCCTTTTGGTCGTGGGGATCAACTTCATTTACAACGTGGGCGCGCCCATTCCCTTGGAAGTTCCTTGGAACTTCTTCAAAACGGAGATCTTCTGGGTTTGGCTTCTGCTCCTGGCGGCTTTTTTCTTTAAATCGTGGCAAGACTTGAAAGAGGCCGCCCTGGCGAACCAACTGCGGGCCGAAGAGCTGGAAAAGGAAAGGCTCCGGGCCTTATTGACGAACCTGAAGGACCAGATGAATCCCCACTTCCTTTTCAATGTCCTGAATACGGTCGCCGCCCTCATCCACGCTGACCCGGCGAAAGCCGAGCAAGTGGTGGTCAAGCTCTCGTCCCTTTACCAAGGAGTCCTGCGGGCCACCCGCAAAACGAATCACCCCCTGTCCCAAGAGCTGGAATTTTGCCGTAATTACCTCGAGATCGAAAAGGCCCGGTTCGGTAAGAGGCTTTCCTCCGACATCAAGGTTCAAAAGGGGTTGGACGCGACCCAAGTCCAAGTGCCGGTGCTCCTGCTCCAGCCTTTTGTGGAGAACGCTGTCAAGCACGGCCTTTCTTCCCGGGCCTCCGGCGGGAAGATCTGGGTCGAGGCTGGGTTGAAAGGCGGAAAGCTACAAGTCCGAGTGGAAGATGACGGCGTGGGACTGGGTAAGTCTCCTTACGCCGGCTCGGGAACAGCTACGCAAAATTGCAGAAAAAGGTTGGAATTGGCTTTCGGTCAAGACGGCCAACTGGAGATGCTGCCAAGGGAAGGGGGCGGGACATGTGTCCTAGTCACCCTGCCAGTTCTAGCGGTGGACCCATCCGAGGAGGATAAAAAATGATCCGTGTTCTTATCGTGGACGATGAAGCTCCAGCCCGTTCGAGGCTTGCCCGAATGCTTTCGGACTTCAAGGACCTGGAAGTGGTGGGCGAGGCTTCCAATGGATTGGAAGCCCTTCAATCCGCTGAATCCTTAAAGCCGGACTTGGCCTTTCTGGACATCGAAATGCCCGAATTGAATGGCCTGGAAGTGGCGGAAGCCTGGGCGGGGAAAGGGCCGACCGTGGTCTTCGTTACGGCCTACAGCGAACATGCCCTCAAAGCTTTCGAGCTTTCGGCCTTGGACTATCTGGTCAAGCCCGTTTCCCCCGAGAGATTGACGGAGACCGTGGAGAGGGTTCGTCAGCGAAAGGGCGTCGCGCCCTCCGGCGACCTCAAACAGCTTTTGACCCGCTTGGAAGAAGGGCGCGTCAAAAGAAGGATGGCTGTCAAATGCGGGGCCAAGTACAAGGTCTTCGACCCTTCCCAGATCTCGGCTATCGTGGCCAAGGGCCACTACGCAGCGCTCATGGTGGAAGGGCAGGAACTCTTGACCGATGATGGATTGGAGACCCTGGCCCAAAGACTGGACTCCAAAAAGTTCCTCCGCATCCACCGAAGCGCCATCATCAATTTGGATTTTTTGAAGGAACTGGAACATGAAGGGGACCGGAAATATCTGGCGGTCCTCTCGGACCCCACCAAGAGCCGTCTTCCGGTCAGCCGGGAGAGGTTGGACGACCTGAAAAAGGAACTGGGCATCGGGCAATAGATCCGAGGAATAATGAAAGCGGAACGTTTGGCACCTTTAAAAGCGACAACAACATCCCTCAACCCCGTCAAACGCTTGCCGGTGTGGTTGCTTGTTATGCTGTTGTGCTCTTTCGCTGAATGGGGGTGGGGCCAGACCCCCGCGCCGACCGTTCCCGTTCGGGCGGTCCATAAGACGCCGACACCCGACCCGGACCTGGACTTGAGCCCCCAGGATGAGATCCAAGTCCTGGACGCCATCGACGCGCAAGGGACCAGCCCCACGGCGGCCACCACTTCGGTTCCAACGAGTGTCGCCGCCCCAAACCTATCCGCAGCCCCTCCGACGGCACCTACTGGGCTCAAGGTGGTCACCCTCAAGGACGGGGTTTATCTCTCCTGGGCCCCAGCCCAGGGCAATTCCTCCGCCGCGGCTTACAACGTCTACCGGTCCACCACGCCTGGATTTGGTTACAAGCTCGTCAATGCCAAGCCCCAGGTTGCCCCCTACTTCCTGGACGGGCCCGCGAATAGCGTCAACTCCCCCCAGAACGGCGAGGATTATTTTTACGTGGTAACGGCTTTGGACGCCCAAGGCCGCGCGAGTTCCTATTCGGATGAGATCACCGCCAGCCCCCAGGGCATGGAAGGTGTCCAAGCGGCCCCCACTCCGACCGCCACGGCGGCCCCCGAGGAAGAACGGAACCTGGTCATTCCCGAGAAGAACGTCATCAACCTGCAATTGCCCGCCGATACCCAGCTTTCCATCCAGGGTTACAAGAAGATTGACGCCCAATTCAGCTTTCAACATTATCCCGGACGGACCCAATTCAGCGGCATGCAGACGGATGTGAACAACACCATAGTGAACCAGGAACTGGTGGTGAACTTGCAGGGCAAGGTAGGGAAGAATGTGGACGTGAACGTGGACTATAGCGACGTGAACCGCGCGGGCGGGGTGGACCAAAGCAAACAGGATATTTCCATCGTCTATCACGGGAACCAGGACAGCCCTGTCCAGGAAGTGGCGTTCGGGGACCTGCAATTGAACCTCCCCAACACCGAATTTGCCGGTTTTAGCAAGCAGTTGTTCGGCCTCCAAGCCAAACTCAAATTCGACCGTTTTCGTTTCACGTCCTTCTTCGCCCAGACGAAAGGTATCGCCGCCACCAAGGTCTTCACTGGTAATACGGTACAGACCGACGTGACCATCCCGGACACCTCGTTCATTCCTTATAAGTATTTTCTTATAACCCGCGCCCCTTACTACCAATTGAACCAAAACCC
>CAZLND010000335.1:0-2823 GCA_964560635.1 uncultured bacterium
CGGCGGGCTGCTGGTCATCAAACAGCTCAAGCTCGAAAAATTCGACCTGAACGGGAACTACCTGTCCAGCATCACGGGCTTCAGTTTCCCCATGGGAGTGGCGGTCGATTCGTCCAACAACCTTTATGTGGTCGATACGGGGGTGAATCGCATCAATAAATACAATAGCGCCGGGGTCTTTCAGGGACAATTCGGGTCTTCGGGAAGCGGGAACGGTCAATTTAGTGGGGCTTGGGGAGCGGCGGTGAATCCCGCGGGGAATATCTATGTGGTCGATAATTCGGCGGGGACGGTCCAAAAGTTCGATTCCAGCTTCAATTTTTTGGCTAAGTGGGGCACCGTAGGTAGTGGGCAAACGGTCGGTCCCCAGCAGATCGCCATCGACGCGGCCGGATACCTCTATGTGGGTGATCAAGGGAACAATCGGATCGTCAGGTATGACTCGCATGGAGTTTATCTAGGTCAGGTGGGTGCCGCCCAGGGGGTATTCCTAGGGAGTCCAACGGGCATTTGCGCGTTGGGAGGAAATGTTTACCTCGCTGATACGGGGAATAACAATGTGAAAGTATTTTCACTGACCTATTGTTTGCCGACGCCGACCTTCACGGTGACCCAGACCCCTACGGGGGTCGAGTGCGGATTGAGCACTAGCTTCGCGGTCATCAGCGGAAGCGGACCGACGGCCTTGAACCAGCCCCATGGAGTGGGAGTGAACCCGATAAATGGCGATGTTTTCGTCTTCGATAATGGTAATTCCAGGATCGAACGATTCGATTCGGCTGGGACCTTTTTGGAGAATTTCGGTGTCAGCGGTTTTGGGAACGGGCAATTCAACAGCAGCATGGGTGGACTGGTGGTGGATAGTACGGGCAATATCTATGTGGCGGACACGGGCAATTTCCGGGTCGAAAAATTCGACTCGAGTGGGAACTACCTGACCAGTATCACGGGGTTCAGTTATCCCACAGGAGTGGCCTTGGACTCCTCCAATAACATTTATGTGGTCGATGATGGGGTGAACCGTATCGACAAGTACAACAGCGCCGGGGTCTTTCAGGGCCAATTCGGGTCTTCGGGGACCGGGAACGGTCAATTCAGTGCGGCTTGGGGAGCGGTGGTGGACCCGGCGGGGAATATCTATGTGGTCGACAATACGGCAGGGACGGTCCAAAAATTCGACTCTAGCTTCAATTTTTTGGCCAAGTGGGGAATCACGGGAGCTAGTCAAACGATCGGCCCTCAACAGATCGCTGTCGATGCGGCTGGATATCTTTATGTAGGTGACCAAGGCAATAGTCGGATCGTCAAATACGATCCCTACGGGGTTTATTTGGGACAGGTGGGTTCGGCCCAAGGGGTCTTCCTTTCCAACCCCACTGGTATCTGTATCCTGGGCGGCAGTCTTTATTTGGCCGATACGGGTAATTTCAATGTGAAGGTCTTTCCGATCAATTATTGCCAGCCTACCGCCACACCGACCGTGACCACGACCCCCACTGGGGTCGAATGTAACATGGCCAGCGGCTTCTCAGTGATCAGTGGCAGTGGGCCCACGGTCTTTAACCAATCCCATGGGGTGGGTGTGAGCCCGGTGAATGGGAACATTTATATCTTTGATAATGGCAATAATAGGGTGGAAAGATTTGACGTCAGCGGTACTTATCTTTCCAGTTTTGGTTTCTCTGGCTCCGGGAACGGCCAGTTCGCTAGCTCGATGGGGCAACTGGTGGCGGACGGTCTTGGGAACATCTATGTGGTGGATACGGGAAATATTCGGGTCGAGAAATTCGACCTGAACGGGAATTACCTGTCGAGCATCACGGGATTGAGCTTTCCCATGGGAGTGGCCGTGGACTCCTCCAATAACCTTTATGTGGTCGATACGGGGGTGAACCGTGTCGACAAGTACAACAGCGCCGGGGTCTTTCAGGGTCAATTCGGGGCTTCGGGGACCGGGAACGGTCAATTCAGCTCGGCTTGGGGTGTCGCGGTGGATCCGGCGGGGAATATCTATGTAGTCGATAATACACAGGGGACGGTCCAAAAATTCAATTCGTCCTTCACTTTCCAGGCCAAATGGGGAAGTTCGGGGAGTGGCAATGGACAAATGTCGGCGCCCCAAGCCATCGCCATCGATAACGTGGGCAATCTTTATATTCCTGACCAGGGAAACAACCGGTTGCAAAGATTCGATCCCAATGGGAACTATATCGATCAATTGGGTTCGGCCCAAGGTGTCTTCCTTTCCAATCCCACGGGGATCTGTATCCTGGGGTCCGGCATCTATCTTTCGGACACGGGAAATAACAATGTAAAGGTCTTCTCGATCACCTATTGTCAGCCTACCGCCACTGCCACGGCCACCAATAGTCCCACGAACAGCCCGACGAATACGCCGACCGCCACCCCCACCAATAGCCCTACCAACACGACAACCAACTCACCGACGAACAGTCCCACCAACACGCCGACGAATAGCCCCACGATCACGCCGACGAACATACCGACCATCACTCCCACCAATACGCCGACCAACAGTCCCACCAATAGCCCGACGATAACGTCTACGAAAACACCCACGAATACCCCGACAAACACACCAACTGTCACCCCGACCAATAGTCCGACGAACAGTCCCACAAACACACCCACGAATACGCCGACCAACACGCCAACTAATACTCCCACGAACAGCTCGACGAATACGCCGACCAGCACGGCTACGTCGACGGCTACCAATACCCCGACAAGTACGTCTACGAACACGCCAACTAATACTTCCACGAACAGCCCGACCAATAGTCCGACGAACAGTCCCACAAA
>CAZLND010000336.1:0-2821 GCA_964560635.1 uncultured bacterium
GGTCAGGAGTGAGTCCATATCGTCGAGACTGATGTCCCCCGACAGGCGAAGCACGGTGACGGTTTCTCTTGGCGAAAGCGCTACGGGCATATTCCCCCTCCTTTATGCGATTGCCGGAAACATCCCGGTTTTTTCCATCATCTCGGTCAGGTCCGGATAGATATCCAGCGTCCTGTCCACCCCGAACATCCGGAACAAATACATGAGGCGGCTATTGAGCCCCACGATCCGGAGATCCCCCCTATTGAAGCGTATGTGGTTCCAATGATTCACCAGGTTCCCCACTCCACTGGCGGTCATGTATCGAACGTTCGTCAGGTCCAGCACCACATGCCTGTAACCCTTCGACATCAACGTTTCGATGGCCTCGTCTATCTTTTCCATATCGTCGGTGCCAATATCACCATCCACATGCACTAGAGAGAACTTCTCTTTGATCTCGATCCCGACTTCCATGTTGCCTCCACTCAAAATCTGTCCGATCAGAGCGGCAGTGACTGTATCCCTTTGTCCGACAACTTCTGGCCCAAAAGCTCCAGCGATTGTGTCGTTTGCGCGTGGTAACCTTCGTATTTGTCTTTGTCCCAGATCTCGATGCGGTGGAGCATCCCGACGATGACCACGTTCTTCCCGAGACCGCCTTCTTTACGTAAAACCGGCGAGATCATCACCCGCCCCTGCTGGTCCATCTCGACCTCGTCCGAGGCCTTCATGATCGTCCGTTGGAACTGCCGGACCTCCGCGTTAAGCGTGTCGAGCGAGGCCAGCTTCTCCTCGATCTTTTTCCAGGCGTCCATGGGGTATAGGAAAAGGCATTGGTCGAACCCCAGGGTCAGGACCAAGGGCGTCTCGTGTTCCGATTTGATCTGTTCGCGGAACCGGGCCGGGATGCTCACCCGCCCCTTGTCGTCCATTGAGTTGTGAAAGATCCCGCGAAACAAAGGATTCTCCTGTTAAGGCTTCATCAGGGGAGGGGTCTATAACCCTTAAAATATAAGGGCTTTTTAGCATATTCCCCACTTCTTCCCACTCTTCCCCATTTCGCGCCATTATCAGGACATGAAGGGGCCCCGTCAAGCAATATTTGCCTTTAAATGCGTGATTTTACATGGGGTCGGAAGTGGGATGGTTTGTCATTCTGAGGCGACGTTTACCGAAGAATCTCTGTTTTGAGTATAGATCCTTCACTTTGTTCAGGATGATATCGAGTATTCGGGAAGGCTTTTCGTTGAGAAAGAATGGGATTAGGGCATATTTGATGGCTTTTCCACACGGTTCCATTATGGTACCATTTTGGTATCAAAGGAGGCCTAGCATGAGCAATCTAAACATCAAGAACATCCCTACCGAGATCCATCAATCCCTGAAGAAGCAGGCAGAGAAAAATCACCGCAGTTTGAACCAAGAAATCCTGACCATTCTGGAACAAGCTACTAAAGGACCTGCTTATCGATCCGAGGAAACGCTTCTTGCCCGTATTCATGAAACGGCAAAACATTTCAAAGGCACTATGACTTTGGAGGAAATGGATCAAGCTAAGCGGGAAGGCCGCCCATGATCGTAGTTGATACCAACATTATTGCGGCTTGCTGTGAAATAAATGAAAACAAGAAGATAGCCCATCAACTGCGAGCCAAGAATCGCGAATGGCACGCTCCCCTGCTTTGGATTTCCGAGTTCAGAAATTTGTTGGTGAACTTTCAAAGGCGTGGGTTGATCTCGAAAGAACATCTGACCAATTTAATTTTCCAAGCACGCGAACTAGTTCCCGCCGGAAGAACTCACTCCATAGGAGACAAAAGGGTTTTGGATTTAGCCATGCAATCTAGTTGCACGGCTTATGATTGCGAGTTTGTGGCTGTCGCCGAGGCGCTAGGCGTTCCACTATTGACGTGGGACAAACAACTTTTGAAACAATTCCCAAAAATCGCGGTTAACCCAGAGCAATATTTAACAATCAATACCTGATCCTGATTGAAAGGCTCGATAACTATGATCTTTACAGTAATGGTCTCAAAAAAGGGGCAGATGACGCTCCCAGCTCCCGCCCGCAAAAAGATGAAGCTCGCGAATGGAGGATGGGTTTTGATCGAAGAGCGAAATGGCAGTTGGGTGATGCGTTCAGTGGTTGGAAAAAAAGCGGAAACGAACGAGGGCCAGATCAAGATCTGGGATACGGATAAAAGCACGGGCGAATAGACCGCATCACTGTTCACTCAGTTACTTACTGAACAGAGGATGCCGAGGATGGAGCCAAGAACATCATCATTAAGCCAAGGAGAATAATCCCCATTCCCAAAAAGCGAATATAGACTTTACTCATGATAAAGTCTTCGCCGAGGAAATAACGCAAGCCTGGATAACTCAAAAGATTTACTCGAAGAAACTCTGCCGTCCATTCAATTTTTAAAATCAATAATAAACCGCAAACAATAAATTCTAATCCAAATAAGTATTTGAAGTATTGAGGGCAAAAATTTAAAAATAAATAGTTCGATGCACAAACAAAAATAAGAACTAAAAGTTGTCGAATGGCTGCCATGTCATTCCTTTGAAAGAACTCTTCCCACTGCTTCTTTCCATCCATTCCACAAATGTTTTCGAGTTTGATCTTTCATCTTCGGCGAGAACATCTTATCCACTCGACGGATCTTTTCGATCTCGGCACTGCTCTTCCAATAATCCACACCCAAGCCCGCCAGGAAAGCGGCGCCTAAGGCTGTGGTCTCCACCATCTGGGGCCGGTTGATCTTCACATTCAAAATGTCCGCCTGGAATTGCATGAGAAGGTTGTTCTTGCTGGCTCCACCATCCACCCGCA
>CAZLND010000337.1:0-2801 GCA_964560635.1 uncultured bacterium
CGATGGTGCGGGCGAAGACCCGGTTGTTCTCCAATATCGAATTGATCTCCGGCAGCTTAGCCGCGACCTTGGAACCAGGGGCGGACAATACCGTGGCAGGTGCCTGCCCCTTGGCAGGCCTCAAGCTTTTGTCCAGGTTGGCTACATACAAACGAAGCTGGTCGGCGAAGGTTTGAAGCTTGGCGGTATTGGGGTGGATGCGCAGGCTTTCATCGAACATGGCGAGGGCTGTCTTGGTGTCACCGGAAAGGTAAAAGGCCTGGCCCATGGCCTGGTAGGACTTCCAATCCTGCGGTTCCAGACGGATAGCCTCCCGGAAATAGGGGATAGCCTTCTCATATTGCTTTTGCGTGTAAAGATTGACCCCCGCGCGGTAATAATCCTCGGTCGTGGAGGCGGCGAAAGCGCCGGAAACGGCCATGGCCACGATGATGGCAAAGACATATTGTTTACGCATATTTCTCCTGGTCACATCGACGGCTTTCGCCCCCGACAACAACCACTCTGGCAATGGGCATGGATTCGTTGAATTCCTGACTTAGCCCAGCCCTTTCCAGGCCGCCATTGGCCCTCATTGAACCAAATATTGTTCCTAAGTTCGCCTTTAAATTTTATAATTGTGAAAACCTTTTATCCGGCTTCGCAAAAACCTCCGGTCCCTGCCCGTCAAACTGCAGGAACGTCTGCTATGCCGGATTTCGCAGCGAAACGGCAGGATAACCCGGCAAAGCCGTTTTTTGGCGGAGTCGGGTTAAAAAAATCCACGGGTTTACCCGTGGGCTCAAATTCCGTCCCCAAAGCGAGATATGCCCAAGATCGATTCCTATCTCCAGACCTGCATTGACCGAAAAGGCTCCGACCTGCACGTGGCCTCCGAATCCCCCTTATACGTACGGGAATTGGGTCGCCTGAACGCTATCACCCCCGAGCCCTTGCCCATCCAGGAATGCGAAGAGCTCATCTTCGAGATATTGGAACCCGCCGTCGCCGAAAAGCTCAAGACGGATTGGGAGGTGGATACCTCCTATACCATGGCCAACGGGGAGCGCTTCCGCGTCAATGCCTATCGCCAGCGCAAGGGATGGGACGCGGTGTTCCGCCACTTCACTTCCAAGGTGCGGTCCATCGACGAGCTGGGACTCCCGCTCATCCTCAAGAAATTCACCGACGCCAACCAAGGCCTCGTCCTCATCACCGGTCCGGGCCGTTCAGGCAAGTCCACCACCTGCGCCGCCATCGTGGACCATATCAACGGCGAGAGCGAAGAGCATATCATCACGGTCGAGGACCCCATCGAGTATATCCATGTCCGCAAGAAATCCCTGGTGAACCAACGAAGCGTCGGCCCCCACACCGCCACTTTCGCCTCCGCCCTTCGAAGCGCCCTTCGGGAAGACCCGGACATCATCATGGTGGGTGAGATGCGCGACTATGAGACCATGAGCCTGGCTTTGACCGCCGCCGAAACGGGCCACTTGGTCATCGGCACCCTGCACACCGGCTCCGCCGCCGCAACCATCTCTCGCGTGGTCAATCTCTTCCCCGCCGCCGAACAATCCCAGGCCATCGCCAGCCTTTCGGAAAGCTTGGTGGGTATCGTCTCCCAACGGCTCCTCGTGAACGCAGAAGGGACCGCCATGGTCCCCGCTTTCGAGATATTGGTCAACAGCCTGGCCATGGCCAACACTATCCGGTCGGAGGAATACCACAAGATCCCCTCCATGATCGCCACCGGAGCCCTGCAGGGCATGCAGACCATGGAAGTTTCCTTGAGGACCCTGGCGGCCGCCAAGAAGATCAACCCGGCTCAGGTCGAAGAGATCCTGGCGGAGGAATCCTAATGGCCACGATCGACGAGCTATTCCAAAAGATGGTGGGCCTAAAGGCCTCGGACCTTCATTTGACCATCGGCAACCCCCCACTCATCCGGGTGAGGGGAGACCTGCAACCCCTGGATGATTGGATCGTCACCGAACAGGTCATGCATGTACTTATCTTCGAAACCATGACCCCGGAGCAATGGGAGATCTGCTGGCAGAGACACGATTACGACTATGCTTACGAGGTACCCAACCTGGCCCGTTTCCGCGCCAACGTCTTCTTCAATCAACAGGGCATCGCCGCCGTTTTCCGTACCATCCCGGCCAAGATCCTCACTCTTGAAGACCTGGGTATGCCGCCCGTTCTCAAGGATCTTTGCAAAGTGAAACGGGGCCTCGTGTTGGTGACCGGTCCCACGGGCAGCGGCAAATCGACCACCCTGGCCGCCATGATCGACGACATCAATACCCACCGCGAGGGGAACGTGCTGACCATCGAGGATCCCATCGAGTTTGTTCATCCGGTCAAAAAATGCAAGATCACCCAACGGGAAGTCCACCGCGACACCCATTCCTTCAAAGCCGCCCTTCGGTCCTCCATGCGCCAGGACCCAGATATCATCCTGGTGGGTGAAATGCGCGATTATGAGACCATCTCCCTGGCCATCGCGGCCGCCGAAATGGGCATCCTGGTCTTCGGAACCCTGCATACCAACTCCGCCGCCAAGACCATCGACCGTATCATCAACGTCTTCCCCTCCGATGAGCGGGATAAGGCCCGGGGCGCTCTGGCCGCCGCCACCAAAGGCATCGTGGCTCAGCAATTGTGCCCCACCAAGGACGGCAAGGGCCGCTGTGCGGCCGTGGAGATACTGACCTACGACAAGAGCCTTCCCAACCTCATCCGCACGGGCAAGGTCTCGGCGCTCAATTCCCTTATCGAGTTAAACCAGAAGGTTGGCATGCAGACGATGGACCAAT
>CAZLND010000338.1:0-2798 GCA_964560635.1 uncultured bacterium
AAAATCGCCTTAAAACTGACCACTCTATAAAGGTTACCCAAGGAACAGATTTTACAAAGCCAGCCGAAAAGGCTGGTGCTAAAATGTTCTCACGTTTTCAACGGTTTTCAAAAAGGCTGTTCGGTTAACGTGGCGGTTGTCTCCCCACCTAAAGTTATTTCTCAATTTTTTTTCTATCGGTTCGTCCAAAATTTTCTCAAAGGAAATTTCGCGTCATGAACAAAGAGAAATTCCTGTTGTTCGACTTGAAGAAATGCATAGGCTGGACGGCGTTTGTCGTGATCTCACTCATCCCATCCTTTTGGGCTGTCCAAGTTCATGCCCAAGAGGCCGAGACCGGATCCGCTCCCCCGATCCTGGTAGCTGACGCGTCCTCCGGCGCGTTAAAACGATTAAGCCTTGAACAATTGATGAATTTGGACGTTACTTCGGTCGACAAAAAACCCGAGCCCTTCGGCTTGGCGCCGGCGGCCATCGATGTCATCACGGGCGACGCCATTCGCCGTTCGGGTGTCACGACCCTTCCGGAAGCTTTGCGGTTGGCGGACAACTTGGAAGTGGCCCAGAAAAATTCCCACGATTGGGCCATCAGCGCGCGCGGTTTCAACACCGACCTGTCCAACAAACTATTGGTCCTGATGGATGGTCGGAGCATCTACACGCCGCTCTTCTCGGGAGTCTTCTGGGACATCCAGGACACTCTGCTCAATGACCTGGACCGCATCGAAGTCATCAGCGGCCCGGGCGGGACCCTTTGGGGCGCCAACGCGGTCAATGGCGTCATCAACATCACCACCAAGAGCGCTAAGGACACTCAGGGCGTGTATTGGGAAGAGGGGACCGGGCCCCAGTGGGGAAGCTTCGCCAACTTTCGTTACGGCGGCAGTTTAGCGCCCGATGTTTTCTTCCGGACCTATGCCAAACACATCTCGCGGGACAATGAGGTCCTGCCGGACGGGACCAACGCCTTGGACGAATGGCGGATGGACCGCGCGGGTTTCCGCGTGGATGCCCTCGCCTCCCCGCAGGAGACCTTCACCCTTCAAGGCGATGTTTACGGCGGCGACCAGAACATCAAGACCACAGGGGATGCCCTGACCCATGGTGGGAACGCCTTGGGACGCTGGACCAAGAATTTTTCGGATGACTCGTCCATGAGCCTTCAGCTTTATTACGATCAGACCTTTTTGAGCGACCCTATCCCCGCGGACAAAACTTTCGCCCCTGCCGGCATCTTGACCGACGCAATGGACACCTACGACCTGGACTTCCAACACCGGTTCCACCTGAACGACTGGAACAACTTGATCTGGGGAACAGGGGCGCGCATCACCCATGACGTGGTGCAGAATTCGCCAGCAGTCGCCTTCGACCCCACCGTCAAGGACCAGGGCCTTTTCAACCTTTTCCTGCAGGACGAGATCACTTTGGACAAGCCCCTACAGCTCACCCTGGGCAGCAAGGTCGAGCACAACGACTACACAGGGTTCGAATTCGAGCCTAGCGCCCGGGTGCGGTGGAATCCTTTCGAAGGCCACATGCTTTGGGCGGCGGTGTCGCGCGCAGTGCGCATGCCATCGCGCGTGGATCGGGATGAGCGACTGCCGACCCCCGCCTTGAAATTCTTGGGCATCAACAACCTCTTGACCGGCGGGGCGGATTTCTTGTCCGAGACGGAGATCTCTTATGAACTGGGTTACCGGGCCCAGTTCGCTAAAGTCGTTTCGACCTCCATCTCGGGCTTCTTCAACAACTACGACAACATCCGCAGCGCGGCCCTGAGCCCGCCGCCGGCCCTCCTGGGTTTCCCTGTCGTCTTCCAGAACGGCCTGTTGGCCCAAACCTGGGGGGTGGAAGCCACCGCCGATTGCCAGGTGCTGGTCGGTTGGACCTTGCACTTAGGTTATGACTACCTGGGGGAGACCGTCTGGGTGAAGCCGGGCGAAGCGGACATTAACAAGGGGTTGAACGAAGTGGCGGACCCCAAGAACCAGGTCTTCGTGAGATCTTCCGTGGACCTGCCGGGTGGATTTGAGCTGGATCCGGCGTTCCGCTTTGTGGATTCCCTCGTCTATAACAACAGTGGGACGGCGGCTATCCTGCCCAGTTACGCCGAATTGGACATCCGGCTGGGCTGGAGGCCCATCGAAAGGCTGGAACTTTCCCTCGTAGGGGAGAACCTACTCATGGACCACCATGCGGAATATGTGGTTTCCGCCCCCGCCCCGGCGGAAGCGATCCAACGAAGCTTTTATGGAAAGGCGGCCCTCCAATTTTAAGGACCCACTTTTGGCGTAAAACCTCCGTGGTCACTCTCTTGCTCGTCCTTTTGTGGATGGGCGGGATGCCCGCCAGCGCCGGAACCATCTCGAAGGAATACCAGGTCAAGGCCGTCTTCCTATTCAACTTCGCCCAATTCGTCCAATGGCCGCATACGGCTTTCGCCCGGGCGGACGAGCCGTTCCAGATCGGGATACTTGGCTCGGACCCTTTTGACGGGTTCTTGGACGACACGGTCAAAGGAGAAAAGGTGGACGGCCATCCCTTGGTCATCCAGCGCTACGCCAGCATCGGGGATGTCCAAAAATGCCATATCCTTTTCATCAGCCGGTCCGAGGACAGGAAGATGGCGGATATCCTGGCCTCCTTGAACGGAAAGGGCATTCTCACGGTCGGGGACACCGAGAGCTTCATCAAGAACGGAGGGATCGTCCGTTTCTTCATCGGCCGGGATAAGATCCATCTCAAGATCAATCCCCAGGCCGCCAAACGCGCGAACCTGAAGATCAGTTCCAAGG
>CAZLND010000339.1:0-2789 GCA_964560635.1 uncultured bacterium
GGTTCTGACGGCGCTTGTGTTAACGCCCATTTTCACGTGAAGATGTACGATTATCCTCCAGGTGGTCCCACGCCCGGGACGCTTTTGTTCGAAACGGTGGACCCGTTCGCTTTGAACAATGTGCAAGGCACCATGCATGCCTGGATCTCCAACCAGCCGCAATATACGGTCGCGCCTTTCCACAAGGTCTATATGGAGGTGAGCGTCGACAAGCTTTGCGGCTCGACCTCCACCACGACCCTCCAATTCGGCGGGAGTCCGACCTTGTCCGAGATCATGGACACGAATTGTGGTTCCAACGCCTGCCCCTCGAACGAGTATATCGAGCTGACCCAGTCGACGGATCCGGCCTCCGTCAAATTGATTGACACCCCGACCCCCACTGGGCCTTCCACCAGCTTCAGCTCTGGTTTGGTCGGTGCCGCGTCGGGGGATTACTTGATGGGTTCAGGGGATACGAGCAATTTCAACTCTTCCGGACCCACGACGGTCGCGGGGGGCTATTGGGGTTTCAACCTTTACGCCGGCGAATCCCCCGCGACCGGGAGCTCCTATCTCAACGTCAAGTACTATGACTATCCCCCTGGCGGTCCCGGGCCGGGAACCCTTCTTTTCCAAAGCACCGACCCCACTCCCCTGGATGCAAGCTCCTCCACCCTTCATAATTGGTCGAGCTTGATGCCATCCTTTGTCATGCCCACCAACCACCGCCTTTACGTGGAGTTCTACCTTCGCAAGACCGGGGCGACCATCCCCTCCACCGCCACCCTTCAATATGGTGGCGCGCCTTTTAACTCTTATGTTCTCCCTGTCTGCGCGCCAGGTCCCAGTACCATCTGTTCGTCCGGTACCCCCACGGCGACTCCTACCCTTTCGGCCAGTTACATGACGGGATTGGCCACCTATAGCGGCACCCACGGGACAGTGGATGTGACCCATCCGCTTAACCTTCTGCTTTTCAACTCCACCAATTTCAATGGAGGGCCGGTGGCTTACACCTCGGTCACGAATAGCGCCGTGAGTTATATCCTGCAGCCTCCTTCACCGGGTACCTACTACCTCCTGGAGATGTTCGACGCCGCGGGGGTCACCACTACCAGCAAAGTGGCTCATGTGGGAGATCCCTCGGCCATTTATAACGGCCAATGCGTTTCCACCAGCGGCACGGGTATCGCCATCAATAGCGTGGTCACGCAGAACTTGAATCTGGTCGACACCTGCCTCAACAGCGGGGTTTACGGAAACGTCAATTACACGGGGTTCCTTGGGACAGTCAGTCAATGCCACGATATCTATGTGCAGGCTTTCTCTGACCCTGGTTACACCACTTCGGTGGATGACACCAAGGTCTATGTGAACAATTCCAGGTATGACCTGACCAGCGGCGCTTCCGGTGGAACGGTCCAATATTTGAGGCTCTTTTACGATGTCAATGGCAACGTCAGTTGTTGTCCGCCTCTTATCCAATGTGGGGATCCTTATGTCAATGTGGGACCTTACACGGTCGGCACCAGCACCCATGTGGACGTGACTTTCGATGATACTGAACTCTGGTGCCAAAGCACCCCGACCTATCCGCCCACCTTTACGGTGACCCTGACGGCCACCAGAACTCCGACCAATAGTCCCAGCAGCACTCCTACGAATAGTCCGACGAACACGCCGACCTTGACGCCTTGTGGGTATCCAGGAAACACCTGTACCTTCACTTTTACCCCCACTCCTGCCACTCAATATTGTTATCTCACCCAATGGGGGAGCAATGGAATTGGGAACGGGCAGTTCAATTGGCCGATCGGGATCGGGGTCGATAACTCCCTTAATGTTTTCGTAGTGGATAGTGCGAACAATCGGGTTGAAAAGTTCTCGAATTCAGGGACCTATCTTGGTCAATGGGGTGGAACCGGAAATGGGAATGGACAGTTGAGCAATCCGATAGGATTGGCTTTAGACAGTTCGGGAAATGTTTTTGTTGTCGATGAGTCTAATGACAGAGTTGAGGTGTTCAACAATGCCGGAACCTATCTCTATCAGTTCGGAACGGGCGGCACTGGAAATGGCCAATTCAACAACCCTTATGGTATCGCGGTGGATAGTTCAGGAAATATTTACGTGGCCGATTCAGGTAACAGTCGGATAGAAAAATTCAACAACGCGGGGACCTATTTAACTCAATGGGGGAGCAATGGAGCGGGCAATTCGCAGTTCAACTCCCCCTATGGGATTGCGGTGGATAGCTCGGCAAATGTTTTCGTTGCCGACAAAGACAACAACCGTGTTCAGAAATTCAACAATACCGGGACCTACCTTACCCAATGGGGAACTAGTGGAAGCGGAAACGGTCAATTCGCTTCTCCTTATGGGGTGGCTGTGGATAACACGGGTTTTGTGTATGTTTTGGATACCTATAATTACCGGATCCAAAAATTCACGAACAATGGCGCCTATTTAACTCAATGGGGAGGTATCGGGTCTGGAAACGGGCAATTACAAATTCCGGCGGGTATTGCTTTAGATAGTACGGGAAATGTTTATGTGAGTGATTATAATTACAGGGTAGAGGTTTTTAGTGCCTGTGTTTACACCCCGACCCCGACCCCCACGAACTCTCCAACAGCTACTCCCACGGACAGCCCATCCAATAGCCCGACCAGTACACCGACGTTGACGCCGACAAACACGGCTACCTTGACGGCCACGGTCACTTCCTCGAATAGCCCCACCAACACACCGACTAACAGCCCGACGAATTCATCCACCAACAGTCCAACCAACAGCCCCACGGCCAC
>CAZLND010000340.1:0-2788 GCA_964560635.1 uncultured bacterium
ATTGGTCTGCACATAGAATGCTGCTAGATAGACACCTGCGGCGAGACCGGTGGTGTCCACCTTGACCGAGATATTGATGCTCTTGTTAGGGGCCACGGTTCCGCTGGTGGGTGTGGGGGTCAGCCAAGGCACATCGTTGAAGGCCGGCACGCCGCTGTCCATCAGGAACGCAGTATGCGTGTTCTGGTCGACCATCCACAGATTGCCGCCCATGTCCATGTCGAGGCCTGCTCCGCCAAATCCTCGCGTCTGATAGTTCAGAGTCGAGAGAACGGTGCAGTCGTTGGGATTCAGCTCGTAGATGGTATCGGTAGGACTGTTGGTTTGGGTGGGCGTATTCGTGGAAGTGGGTGTATTGGAGACTGTAAAGGTATTGGTGGGGGTGCGGGTGTCGGTTGCCGTGAAGCTATTCGTGGGGGTATTGGTGCTGGTGAAACTATTGGTGGGTGTCGGTGTATTGGAGACCGTGAAGGTATTGGTGAAAGTCCGCGTGTTGGTAGCGGTGGATGTATTGGTGGCTGTACTCGTATTGGTCGGGGTGTTGGTACTGGTGAAGGTGTTCGTTACGGTCGGCGTGTTGGTCTTGGTGAAGGTGTTGATGGGGGTATTGGTCGCCGTGGCGGTGTTCGTGCTGGTAGAGGTATTGGTGGAAGTCCGGGTGTTGGTGGAAGTACTGGTCGAAGTGGCCGTCGACGTGAACGTCGGCGTGCTGGTGGAAGTCCCCGTATTGGAATTAGTGGGGGTCGGGGTATGTGTGGGGATGATGAAAGTAGAAGCCGAGGTTTGAGTGATGTTGGGGGTGTTGGTGGAGGTGTTGGTCACGGTGGCCGTATTGGTAACGGTCGGCGTGTTGGTTTTGGTCGAAGTGCTAGTGGAAGTCGAAGTGGACGTATTGGTCTTGGTCGAGGTGGAAGTGGACGTTGAGGTCGCCGTGGCGGTCGCGGTGGACGTTGAAGTCGAGGTGGAGGTGCTCGTCGAAGTGCTGGTGGAGGTACTGGTGGACGTGGAAGTGGAGGTCTTGGTGGAGGTGCTCGTGGAAGTGCTGGTCGAAGTGGATGTGGCGGTCGCCGTGAAGGTCTTGGTGGAAGTGCTCGTCGAAGTCGATGTGGAGGTGCTCGTAGAGGTACTGGTCGAGGTGGAAGTGGATGTTTTGGTGAACGTCACCGTGAAGGTGTTGGTTTTGGTAGGGGTGGGTGTAGGTGTGGGCGTTGTGCAGGTCACTGAGTTCACCAGGGTGTTCAACCAGAAGGAGGACTTGCTATCCAGGTTCTTGGCCAAAGCGTTGGAGAGCCAGTAACTGATGCCGGTGGAACCGGCACCCACTACGCTGGGCGGCACCGTGTAGCTCTTGATGTTAGCGAAGGGCGGACCGCCGCCCACCTTATCGGGCGCATCGCCCAGTTGGGGCCCGCCCTCATTTAGGATGACGGAGGGAGGCGCGGTCGTTCCGGGAGCGGTAAAGGTATCGTTGCCCTCATAGCCATCGGCCTCATTGCCCATGATGCCGCCGCCGATACGGGTAAAGGTGTCATTGGAAGGGGTTCCCGCGCAAGTGTTACCGCAGAAGCTCAAATTGGACGGTGTGGGCGCGTCGCCCGAGAACAGGTAGTTTCCCGGCCCGTCACCCGTGAGCCAAGCGAAAAGACCGTCGGCCAAGGAGATGCTGGTCGTAGTGGTGACACCCGCCACTTGGTACACGACCACGATGGAGGCGGTCAAAAGCCCCCAAGGATTGGAACCCCCGTTGTTCGTGACGGTAAAGGTGCCGTTCCCCGAGACCATGCTGGTGATATCGAACCGCTCATTACAAAAATCGATATTGTCCGTAACGATGGTGGTCGTATTGTAGGAGGGGTTGAACCACAATTGGGAAAGGTCGGCGTAACCCGTGTTGGAACCCGTGATGGCGGTCCCGTTGAGGTTGTAGCTGTTGTAGCAGGTCCCAAAATTGCTTTGCACCATTTGGACCGTTTCCAGGAAGGCGCCCTTGATGGTGGCGCCCGCGGGGATACCGGCAACGACGACCTTGGCGTTCCCACCCGGATTATTGAAAGGGAGCCAGGGTGCGGTCGCCGAGGTGTAGCCATAACCCGGACCGTTGTAGAAAGCGTACTGGCTGATCTGCATGGCGTTCTTGTTCTTCGTGGGAGTGCTGGAGCAATTGGCGGAAAAATTAGACGGGGTTCCTAGCGGCCAAGCGGAGGCGGAGACCAAAAAGGACGACAGGAGTGCCATGGCCGTTATCTTGAGGGACGGGGCCTTAAAACGATTTCGGTTGCAACCAAAATTTTTCACGTCTTCTGCTTCTTCCTTCGGGACAATTAATGAATTCGGGAGGTGTCGAAAGGCCGATTGAACTTCTTCAATAAATAACCTGATGAATTGATTAATTATACGGTTTAAACGGTCAAAAAGGCAAACTTCCGGTCAAATTAACAGCGATTTTACCAACAAAAGGGAGGTTTATCCGAAAACCCCCGAACGAAGGTGGACCAGATTTAAACTTCCGTGCCTATTTCGTTGATGTCCCAGCTCTCCAGTACCTTCTTGGGGCCCCCTTCCCCCGCGACCCGGATCATGGCTCTTCCGATCCGGCGGGTGGTCGTCATGTAGCGGGGGAAAAGCCGCATGAGAATAGGGATCAAGGGTTTCATCAGGATCAAGAGAGCCTTGAGCCATTTGTTCTTCGGGAGGACCCCATCCAAGGGCTCGATGAATCCAGGCCGGAACATATAGGCCGCCTTGAAAGGAAGTTTCAAAAGGGCGTTCTCCGTCTCCCCCTTCACCC
>CAZLND010000341.1:0-2769 GCA_964560635.1 uncultured bacterium
GTCAGGATGGAGAAAAGCGTGAAGAACAAGGAAAGGGTCGAAAGGGTTTTATTCCCCTCGGAATGGTCATGGGCGGCGGCTTCATGGCTTGCGCTCTTCCATTCCTTGAAAGTCTTGAAGAGGAACTTGGCCGTCAACAACAGGACATACAAGGCCAAAAGGATAAAAAGACCGATGCCGGCGGAAATGATCGTCTTACCAAGGGAGGAATAGGATGAAGTCTGGGTTTCAGCGAAGGACGCGCCGGTCAAAATAAAAAACAGGGCGGTTGTTAAGGACAAGTAACGATATTGCTTTCCACAACGAGCCATCATTCAAAGACTCCGGTGAACCAGAAAATTTGGGAATGACCACAAAAAAATCCACCCCCAGGAGGAGCGGAACAGCGCAAAGGTGTGAAAAACAGAGCGTATTTTAGACGAGGGCCTAGGGGTGGTCAAGAAGATATGGGGTCAAAAGCCTTTGCTTTTGGACAAAAATCCCAATGTGGATAAGTCATTCCAGGGAGAGAAATGATGAATGATATTCTTGCTAAATTTCTTCTCGGTTTTATGGCGGGAACTTCATGGACAGGCATCTGCTTCAATTAAAAGGGTTTATCAAACTACTTGCGATGCCGGATCTTGGCTAGACGAAGATCGTCCCAAAGATCCCGAACGACTTATCTCAGAATGAGCAATTTGAGGACCGACTGCCCTTGGCCCGTCCCCACTACCACATAGTAAAGGCCATTGGACAAAAGACCGTTCCAATTGTCCGTCATGTTAAAGGCGACATCCGTCCCCGGTGCCACTTGGGGAAAGACCTGCTCCAGGACCTTCCGATAACCCACTGTATAGACCTGCACCTTGATATCCGAAACATCGGTTTGGGACGGGATACGGATCCATACCGGCCCTCCGTTGGAAGGATTGGGATAAAGCAACGTGGGCGCTCCCGGTTGGGGGGTGAAGGTCGACGTGGCCGTAGGAGGACAGGTCGTACAGGGCGTGGGGGAATAGGTCGGGGTAAAAGTGACCGTCGGGGTGAATGTTACCGTAGGCGTCGGCGTCGCCGGCTCGTAAACGCGCACATAATCCACCAACAAGGTTTGAGGGAATGACGCCGTTGCGTCGGGCGGCCCCCCCGGGAAGGTTCCCCCCACCGCCTCATTCAGGAGGAAATAGAAGGGGTGGTTGAACGCCCAAGTACCACCTGCGCCCGTGACTTGGGCATTGGTCTGGGTCGAGGGAGTCTCGTACAAAATATCGTCCACATAGAATTGGATCGCGTCTTGCTGCCATTTGACCGAAAAAGTATGGTAAGCACTGTAGAAATGCTGGCCCCCCGGGAGGAAATAAGTGTTGCTGGACGTGTTGTAGCTGGGGCAGTGCAGCGAACCATAATTCGTGCCCGTGCAACAGGCGTTCCCGATCTGTTCCATGATGTCCGTCTCGCCGCAAGCGGGCCAACCCACCGAGCCGATATTGGTCCCCATCATCCAAAAGGCCGGCCACAAGCCCTTCCCCACCGGCGCCTGGATCCGGGCTTCCATCCAGCCATATTGAAAGGTTTGCTTCCCATTGGTGTTCAATCGGGCCGAGGTATAGCGGCCTACGGTGCTATAGGCGGGATTGCCCGGCGTGGTATCGATGGCGATGATGGCCAAGGCCGATCCGTCACCGGCGTTGACGTCGGCCACGATCTGGGAATTGGCGGTGCTGGTGGTGTAGTTCTCCAACTCACTATTTCCCCAACCGGAAGCTCCGGTTTCGTAACTCCAATTGGCCGGATTCGGCGCGCTACCCACCGTGCCATTGAATTCATCGCTCCAAGTGAGCACATAACCCGCCGGAGGCGTGGCCATCGCCGGAACCCGGGTTAGAACGGTCAGGAAAAGGGCGAAAAGAACGATAAACCCCGATGGAATTTTTGGACCGTAATGGATTCTCAAGCATCTCTCCTTGGTTTTTCGGCAAAACCCAAAATCATTCGGTTGAATGGGACTCAGGGATACAGCGGGGGATTTACCGTGCATGGGGATTCTATCGCGGAAAACGGGGAAGAAAAGAAGAAGGACCCAAAAAGGGATGAAAAAAATCTTTTAAGCGGTTAACTCTGGAACTTTTTTCGAGGGGATCTGGGGATTTTTATCGTAAAAGCAGGAGCTTGCCGATGGATCGGCCCTGGTCGGTGATGACCACGATGTAGTAAAGACCACTGGCCAAGGGATTTCCCGAACCATCGGTCAACTGGATGGTTACATCCGTTCCCGCCGGGACTTGTGGGAAGAACTGGTCTTTGACCTTGCGGAAGGAACTGGTGAAGATCTCCACCCGGATGTCGGAAACACCTTTTAAACCAGGGATATGGACTGAAACAGGACCTCCCGAAGAGGGGTTGGGATAAATAACGATGGGGGGCGTCGGGCCGGGCCCGGGTGTGAAAGTACGGGTCGGGCTTGAGGTCACGGTCTGGATCAGGGTAGCCGTGGAGGTAGGCGTTGAACTGGCCGTAAAGGTAGGCGTGGAAGTCTTAGTGGGGCTGAAAGTATGGGTAAGGAACGGGGTAGAGGTGGCCGTGGAAGTGTTGGTCACCGTGGAAGTATGAGAAAAGGTGGAGGAGGCCGTCGCGGTGGCCACCGGGCTGTTCGTGCTGGTCATGGTGAAGCTGGCGGTATTCGTTGAGGTCCTTGTGGAAGTGCTTGTCGCCGTAGGGGAGGAGGTGTTCGTGAAGGTGCCCGTGTTCGTGGCGGTGGGCTGACCGGTATTGGTGGAAGTCGGCGTTGCG
>CAZLND010000342.1:0-2751 GCA_964560635.1 uncultured bacterium
TTGACCATAACTTAGAACTTCGAACTCAAAACTTAAAACTGATCATGAGGAAATCGTGATTCTTAAGGATGCTGTATTAGAAATAGGATGTGAGGAATTACCATCCTCTTATATTCGCCCGGCCATCGACCAAATGGTGGCGGCGGCGGAAGTCTCCTTGCGTGATCATCACATCACTTACCAGCACCTCTATACCTATTACACGCCCCGGCGCCTGACCCTCTTTTATAAGGGCCTTCCCGAAATGCAGCAGGACGATTCTAAAGAAGTCACTGGACCCCTGGTTTCCATCGCTTTTGACCAACACGGTCTGCCCACTCGGGCAGGGGAAGGTTTCGCCAAGGCCCAGGGTATTTCGGCGGCTTCCCTCAAGCGCAAAATGACCCCCAAGGGGGAAGTGGTGGTGGCGGTCAAGAAGGGCGGGGGAAGGCTGACTTCCGAGATATTGGCCGAGGTTTTCCCCGAGGTCATCAAGAAGATCCGTTTCCCCAAGGTCCAGCGCTGGGGCAATGGTGATTTCCAATTCGCCCGGCCTATCCGCTGGATCTGCTCGGTCTTCTCCCGCACCGTCATTCCCTTTGAAATAGCGGGCCTTTATAGCAGCCGTGAAACCCGGGGCTTAAGGTCCCTGAAACAAGGCCCCCTGGACGTGGTGGAAGCGGGGGATTATCTGGAAGTCCTGCGTCAAGGCGGGGTCATCGCCGATCCGGATGAGCGTAAG
The DNA here is from genome assembly GCA_964560635.1 of uncultured bacterium. GTDB lineage: Bacteria > Oederibacteriota > Muellerivitia > Muellerivitales > Muellerivitaceae > CAZLND01. The sequence goes on from CAZLND010000342.1 coordinate 722, forward strand.
AACATGATCTGGAACAAGATCCAGCAGATCGCCGCCGAAAAAGGCGCCCAGGTCCAGGCCGACCCGGAGCTTTTGGACGACGTTAACAACCTCATCGAGAGCCCGGAGGTCATCCTGGGTTCTTTCGATCCCAAGTATCTGGCCCTTCCGGACCAAGTCATCGTCACCGCCATGCGGGAACACCAGAAGTACTTCGCCGCTCGCGATAAAGATTTCAATCTCCTTTCATATTTCATTGGCGTTATCAACGGCACGCCCGTGGATAAACAAGTGGTCATCCGTTCCAATGAGGCGGTGCTCAAGGCTCGTTTGGAGGACGCTAAATTCTTCGTGGCCGAGGATATGAAGACCCCCATTGAGGGCTGGGCGGAAAAGACCTCCGGCATTACCTGGCTAGAAGGCATGGGAACAATGGCGGACAAAGCCCAACGCCTGCAAAAGCTTGTGAAAAAACTGGGGACGATTTGTGGTCTTTCAAAAGATGCTATTAAGACCTGTGAAGAGGCGGCACTTCTTTGTAAGGCGGACCTGGCCACCAACATCATCCGCGAGAAGGAATTCAACAGCCTCCAAGGTTACATGGGCGGCTATTACGCCATTCGGCAAGGTAAACAGGAAGCGGGCGAAGCTATTCAAAGGCATTATTGGCCGCGCTTTGCAGGTGACAAGCTTCCGGGAACCCCAGAATCCGCTGTGTTGAGCATCGGCGACAAGTTGGACACCATCGCCGGATGTTTCCGGGCACGTATCATTCCCACGGGTTCCCAAGACCCCTTCGCCTTGCGCCGCCAGGCTTTGGGTATCCTGCAGATCCTATTGGCCAATAAGTACGCGGTCTCCCTGGAAGAGCTGGTCAAGTTGGCCCAGGCCCAATATGCGGGCAAGGCCAAGCCCAAGGAAAAAGAAGAGATGCTGGAATTCCTCAAAGGTCGGCTCCAATCGGTCCTGGAAGCCAAGAGCATTCCCTATGACGTGGTCAACGCGGTCGCCGCTACTGAAACCCCGAACTTCCTCGACCTTATCGAGAAAGCGGAAGTGGTTAATCGCTTTAAAATGGAAAAAGACTTCCAAGAATTGGCTACCGCGGCGGGCCGGGTGCTTCGCATCCTTCCGGAAAAGAAAGTGACCGCCAAATTGTCCCAAGCTCTCATGAAACAACACGAGGAAAAGGAACTTCACAAGACCGTTGAAACCGTGGCCAAGGCGGTCGCCATCTCCTTGGAAAAAAGGGATTACGTGGATGTTCGCCAAGAGCTCCAAACCTTGGTGAAGCCCATCCACTCTTTCTTCGAGAAGATCATGGTCATGGACAAGGACCTGAAAGTGAAGAATAACCGCCTGGTCCTGCTCCAGCAGACCGCGGAAGTGTTGCTGTCCCTTTGTGATTTCAGGAAGTTGGTTTACGCCTCTGAGTCCTCCAGCCGCTCCGCCACCTAACCGCTTTAGTCTCTAAAAATCCCCCATTTTATTGTGTTGCAAGGTTGTTTATTGTCGCTCCTTTCGTTGAATTCAAAAATGGGTTTGCTACAATAAGGCCCCTTTTGGACGACAGCTGATAGCCAACAGCTGACAGCCGTCAGCCAAACCTTTTCTACAAAAATTTAAGTCTTACCCCGTCTCATGTGTTTTTTATCCCAGGAGGAAACCATGCCGAAAGTCGCCAAGAAAAAGTCGTCCGCGAAAGCCAAGCCCACCAAGGCTTCCAAGTCCTCGAAGTTCGTTTACTTCTTCGGGAATGGCAAGGCCGAGGGCAATGGCACCATGAAGGATGTCTTGGGCGGTAAAGGCGCCGGGTTGGCCGAGATGACCAACGCCGGGGTCCCGGTTCCTCCAGGATTCACCATCACTACCGAGACCTGCCGCATTTATTACGAGAACGGCAAGAAGGTTCCCGCTTCCATCGAGAAGGAAATGGAACTGCATCTGGCGAAACTTGAAAAGTCCCTGGGCAAGAAGTTCGGCGATCGCAACAACCCTCTCCTCGTTTCCGTCCGCTCCGGTGCCAAGTTCTCCATGCCGGGCATGATGGA
>CAZLND010000343.1:0-2705 GCA_964560635.1 uncultured bacterium
CCTTATCCTCGATGAGGTCCCCCAAATGGGCGTTCTGGTCCATTCCGATGGGCGTCTCAAGGGAGACGGGGGATTGGGCGGTCTTGAGGAGCGCTTGGACCCGATCGACGGGCATTTGAAGGCGTTCGGCGGTCTCTTCGGCCCGGGGTTCCCGGCCCAATTCCTGGGACAGTTCCCGTGAGGCCTTCACGAACTTATAGATGGCCTCGTTCATGTGCACCGGCAGGCGGATGGTGCGGGCCTGGTCGGCGATGGCGCGGGTAACGGCTTGGCGGATCCACCAGGTGGCGTAAGTGGAGAATTTGTAGCCCCGGCGGTAATCGAACTTCTCGACGGCCCTCATCAAACCGATATTGCCCTCTTGAATCAGGTCCAAAAAGAGCAGGCCGCGGTTCAAGTATTTCTTGGAGATGGAAATGACCAAGCGCAGGTTGGCTTCCACCATTTCCATGCTGGCTCGGTAGGCTTCCCTTTCCCCCATACGGATGTTCCGCATCATGGTCTTGACCTGTTCCCGGCTGGCCATGATCTCGTTCTCGACGTGCTTGACCTGGCGGCGGGCCGAGTCCCAGGCGTGGGCGGCCTCGAGGAACTCGGCGCTGCCCATGCGGCTTTTTTTCTCCAACGGCTTCAAGGCGGAAGGGACGGCGCGGGACAGGAGTCCGGGCAGCTTGATGAAGTCCTCGGCGGGAAGGCGCAGACGGCCTTCTTGCTTGTGCATCAGATGTTCCTGCTCCTCGAGAAGTTCGCCCTTTTCCTTCAGGCTGTCGTTCAGGCGCGTGCGCACCTTTTTATGGAACTGGCAGTCCTTGACCAGCCAAATGAGGTCGATGAGCATGATGTCCAGCTTTTCCGTCAGCTCCTTCTTGTGCTCGGGGGTGGCCCGGCGCGCCAGCTTGCGCTGGAGGTTCTTGACCTTGCGTTCCAAGCCCTTGAGCTTTTTGTGGCCCTTGGCGATGTTGCGGTAGATCTTTTTCTCGGGCACTCCGCCCGGAAGGTCGGCGTAGGGGGACAGGTCGATGGTTTCCTGAAGGGTTTTTGTCTTGGTGAGGATGGATGTGAAGAGCTCGTGAAGCTGTTTGAATCCCAGGGCGCTCCCCAGGACGGCTTTGCCCACCATGAACTCGCCGGCTTCCATGCGCTTGGCGATGGAAATTTCCTCGGCACGTGTCAGCAGGGGAATGCGGCCCATCTGGTGCAGGTACATCTTGACCGGGTCGCCCATACGGGTCTTGGCGCCTGAGCCTTCGAAGGTCTTGCGGAAAGGGTCCTCTTCCTCGTCCTCCTCGGGACCGGGGGCGGGAAGACTGCTGGCCTCCTTGTCGTCCTCGGGAAGGGTCTCGGGTTTTTCTTCTTGGGCGACGATCTTGATGTCGTTCTCGCCCAGCATGAATAGGATCTGATCGACCTCCTCGGAGGAGACGACCTCGTGCGGCAGGATGTCATTCACCTGGTTATGGGTGAGATAGCCTTTTTTTTTGCCGGCCTTGAGCAGCTCGGTGGCGTGGGAGGAACGGTTTTTGGGTCCAGTCTTCGGAATGGGAACACCTCTTTGATAAGTTGAGAATTCTTTCGAATTCGGAAAAAAAAAGCCCCCGTGGCTTCCGCCGCGGAGGCTTTCTACTCGAAAAGACCAGTTAGATCTTGACGACGTTCTCGGCTTTGAGACCCTTCTCGCCCTTGACCACTTGGAATTCCACGCGGTCTCCTTCGTTCAACGACTTGTAGCCGTCGGCTTGAATGGACGAATGGTGCACGAATACGTCCTCACCACCGTCTTGGGAGATGAAACCAAAACCCTTCTCGTTCTTAAACCACTTCACAGTTCCTTGCGGCATTGTATGAAACCTCTACTTTATAAAAATTTAACTACTCCCCGGCAGGCTTTGGAAGCCCTGCGGGGAAACCTATCCTACAGGGTTTGGGTGGAATAGGTGAAAAATCGTTCGGGGGGGCCTGATTCGCAGGGAATTTTGGGTCAAAAAGGGCAATTTGGGGCGCCGAAACCCCATTTCCCAAAACAAAAAAACCCATCCGGGAGCCCGGATGGGTCTTAGGTTCATATAAGGATGTAAAACGGCTGGAGCTTAAAGAGGCGGACGGGCGACTACGGGAGCCTTGATCTTCTTGTTCTTGGCGCGGGCCCGTTTGGTGAGGGCCGGATCGTCCTGGTTGGCGGCCCATTTCAAGGGATTCTCGGCCAGCAAATATTTCTTGGCGGCCTTTTCCTTGGTGTCGCGGAAAATGATGAGGGCAAAGCGGTTCTCGATCTTGCTGATGATCCCCGGTCCCCATTCGGGCTTGACGGGTAGTTCGACGATCTTTCCGAGGTCTTTGATCTGAATTTCCATTTTTCGAGCATCCTTCCTGATGCCTTGATTTTGTTGAGAGTCCAGCTTACCCCTTGGGCGACTTAAAGACAGGTTTATTTTGATCTTTTCAGGTGGAACTTTTACCTAAACCCGGAACTGTGGAGTTTTTTCAGCATCTTGCTAGATATCTAACTTTTCCAAGGAATTTGGCGAAAGGGGGCGGCGGGAGGTGCCACGAAATAAGGCTTTTTATGGCATAGGAAATGCCAGTCATAAGCCATCCCTTGTCCCGGGGCGTATGCCGTGAAAAAGGCTTTAGGTTTCCTCAACTTAGCGATGCTTCTCCTCCTGCCATTGGCTTGCGTCCAAAGGACCTTTGTCTCGCCCGTCAAC
>CAZLND010000344.1:0-2681 GCA_964560635.1 uncultured bacterium
AAAGGGCCCCAGGTCATGCAGGGCTACTGGAACCATCCGGAAGAAACCAAGATCGTCCTCAAGGATGGCTGGCTTTACACCGGCGATATCGGGTTCATGGACGAGGACGGCTTTTTCGCCATCGTGGACCGTAAGAAGGACATGATCAAGGTGGGCGGTGAGAACGTCTATCCCCGGGATGTGGAAGAGGTCTTGTTCCAGAACCGAAAGGTCTTAGATTGTGTGGTGGCGGGCATCCCCGACGAGAAGCTCGTGGATAAGGTGAAGGCTTATGTGGTCCTGAAGCGCGGTGAGACGGCCACGCCGCAGGAGATCATCGATTTCTGCAAAGGCAAATTGGCCAAGTTCAAGGTGCCCAAGGAAGTGGAATTCCGGGACTCCTTGCCGAAGAACATGGTAGGGAAGATGCTCAGGCGGTTGTTGGTGGAAGAGGAAAAACAAAAGATGAATAAAAATTGACCGCAGAGCCGCGGAGAACGCAGAGAACAGCGAAGGATTTGGTTGAAAAAATCATAAAAGACTTTCTCCGCGCCCTCTGCGCCTCTGCGGTGAAAGATGGAGGTCTATCATGAAAGAAGTGGTCATCGTTGATGGGGGAAGGACCCCCATCGGAAACCTGGGTGGGGCCTTGAAGGACGTGACGGCGCAGGACCTGGCCACCACGGTCATGAAGGAACTCATCAAACGCAACAACCTCAAACCCTCGGAGATCGACGAGATCATCCTGGGATGCGTGGGCCAATTCTCCGACGCCCCCAATGTGGCCCGGGTGGCGGCCCTGAACGCCGGTATCCCTAAAGAAGCGACGGCCTATACGGTCCAGCGCAACTGTTCCTCGGGCATGCAGGCGGTCGTGAACGCTTTCCAGAACATCCAATGCGGTGACGCGGACCTCCAGTTGGCTGGCGGCACTGAATCCATGAGCCAGGCGCCCTATGTGAGCCGGGACATGAGATTCGGTAAGCGCATGCGGGACTCCAAAATGATCGACAGCCTCATGGAAGGTCTGACCGATCCGGTTTGCCGCTTGGTCATGGGCCAGACGGCGGAAGTGCTGGCGGATGAGTTCAAGATCACCCGCAAGGAACAAGATGAATACGCTGTCCAAAGTCATAAAAAGGCCTTTAAGGCGCAAAGGGAAAACAAGTTCAAGGACGAGATCATCCCGGTGTTGGTCCCTAAGAAGGTGATGGGCAAGCCTCTTCCGCCTGAGCCGGTGACCCAAGACGAGGGCATCAACGCGGCCCTGAATGAGCAGACCCTGGCTTCCTATCCGACCATCTTTAAAGAAGGCGGTACGGTGACCCCGGGCAATGCCTGCGGCATCAATGATGGGGCCTGTGTGATGATGGTCATGTCGAAGGAAAAGGCCGATGCCTTAGGCTATAAGCCGATAGGGTATGTGCGGTCCTACGCCTTTTCAGGCGTGGAGCCGGAGCGCATGGGCATTGGGCCCGCGCACGCCATCCCCAAGGCCTTGAAGAAGGCGGGGTTGGAGTTGAAGGATATGAACCTTATCGAGATAAATGAGGCCTTCGCGGCCCAGGTGTTGGCTGACGATAGGGTGCTGAAAATGAACCGGGAGATATTGAACGTGAATGGCGGGTCCATCGCATTGGGCCATCCGGTCGGTATGACCGGAGCGCGGTTGATTTTAACGGCCTTGCGTGAAATGGCTCGCCGCAACGTACCCTTGGGCATCATTTCGATGTGCATCGGCGGCGGACTGGGTGGCGCGATGGTGTTGGAGCGCAAATAAAGTTAGGAGCGGGCTATGTTCATATATAAGGCGGGTGTCATCGGCGCGGGAGCCATGGGGGCGGGTATTGCCCAGGTCATTTCCTTCTCGGGTCTTCCGGTGGTCTTGAAGGACACGGATATGGACCGGGTGAACAAGGGCCTGGACATGATCCGCAAGGTTTATCAGACCCGGGTGGATAAGGGCAAGATGACCGCTTCCGAGATGGACCAAAAAATGAAATTGGTCATCGGCACCACCTCCTATGACGATTTCAAGGACTGCGACCTTGTGGTCGAGGCTGTTTTTGAGAATATGAAAGTAAAGCACCAGGTCTTCCAAGACCTGGAAAAGGTACTGCCCGAGACCGCCATCATGGCCACCAACACCTCGGCTCTCTCCATTTCCCAGATCGCCTCGGCGGTCAAACGCTCCGAAAAGGTCATCGGAATGCATTTCTTCAACCCTGCTCCTGTCATGAAGCTGGTCGAGGTCATTCCGGGTCTCCAGACCTCATCCGAAACCGTGGACGACACGGTGGCTTTCGCCGAATCCTTGCGCAAACTGCCCGTTCGGGTCAAGGAATGCGCCGGGTTCCTGGTGAACCGCCTTTTGCTTCCTTATCTCAACGAAGCCGCCTTCGCTCTCCAGGAAAGCTCCGCCCCGGCGGAGGATATGGACAAGGCCCTTCGCGCCTTTGGCATGCCCATGGGGCCCTTCGCCCTTCTGGATATGCTGGGTTTGGACGTCTGCGCTGAGGTCTCCGAGATACTTCATGATTCCTTCGGCCCGCGCATGAAAGCCGCCGAGATATTGGGGGAAATGTACAAGGCCAAGCGCCTGGGAACCAAGAACGGCATTGGCTTCTATGTCTATGATGACTCCAAGAAGGCGGACCTGAAGCCAATTGTGGACGCTATCCAGGCCAAAACGGGTATCAAGG
>CAZLND010000345.1:0-2635 GCA_964560635.1 uncultured bacterium
AGGTTTGTGCTTGAACCGGTCTCGCGGAAGCAGCCAGAATGGATAACGTTATGAGGGCCGAATATATAAAATATTTAATAGAAAGCGATTTCACTGGGATCCTCTTCAAAGGGCTTTGGGCTTCAGAGTTGTTCAAAAGATATACCCAACAGCAACATTGCCATATTCTACCACTACTTTTTTAATACAATCTTTTTGCCAAGTCATGAGCGGGTTTTACCCTAATGAATTCAAGGGTTTTGGGCGAAACACGACGTTTTGTTGGCTTTTTCGCTGAAAACCAAGTTTTAGCCGCCTCTATATAGAAGTTTTAAGGTCTCTCCCCCGCTTCCAAGGCCCTGCTTTCGGTTCTCCAGGTGACTTTCATAGGGTTAAACTAACGAACCACTCAAAAAGACCCCAAAGGCGCCTGTGAACCCGAACATCACCAAAGACCCCACCCCAGGTCGAACACCGCTGAATGCTCCCACCTATCTATGGCTCTGTGTCCTAGCGACCCTTTTAGCTTACCTTCCCGTTTTCAATAACCAATTGGTGGGATGGGACGACGCTTCTTATATACAGTTCGATCCGCCCATCCGCGGCCTAGGCTGGCTGAACCTCAAATGGATGTTCACGAATTTCCACGCGGGTTATTGGATACCTCTCACCTGGTTCTCACTGGCCTTGGATTTTTCCATCGCACGCCTCGAACCCTGGATCTATCACTTGGACAATCTTTTGCTTCATTGCGCGAACACGGCCCTTGTCTTCGTCGTGGGTTCCAAGTTTTTCCGTTCGATACCTGGCACAGCCCCCAAAGCGGTTCCCGCGGCCTTTGGCACCGCCCTGCTTTTTGGGTTGCACCCTTTGCATGTGGAATCGGTGGCCTGGGCCGCGGAACGCAAGGATCTGTTGTGTGGTCTTTTTTTCCTCGTGAGCCTTTCGGTCTATCTGGACTATGCCCGCCAACCCTCGTTGAAAAAATATATCGCCTGTCTTGGTTCCCTGGTCCTGGCCCTTCTCGCCAAACCCATGGCCGTCAGCCTCCCGGTAATTTTTCTGCTCCTGGATGGTTGGCCCTTGGGGCGTCTCAAGGCCGACCCGAAGAAGATCCTATTGGAGAAGGTCCCCTTTATCCTGACGGTAGCTGTCACTTCGGGCATCGCGGTCCTGACCCAATTCCAGTCCGGGGCGGGTTGGAGCACGTCGGTCTTCCCCTTGTCTTACCGCTTGATGAACGCGGCCCACTCCCTTGTTTTTTATTTGGTGAAGATGGCGTTGCCTTTCCACCTCACGGCCTTTTACCCGCTCTTCCCCGAAGATCTCCATTCTTCTGAAACTTTTCTTTTCATCCTTGTCGTTCTGATCTTGTCCACGGTGTTCTACCGCAATCGAAAAAAAGCTCCTTATCTTCTCGTAGCCTGGCTTTTCTATGTCATCACCCTTCTGCCGGCCTTGGGTTTGGTGCAGGTGGGCAATCAAGCGGCCGCCGACCGCTTCACTTACCTCCCCTCCCTAGCGCCCTTTCTTCTTTTTTCAGCGATAGCGGTCCACTTTTTATCCGGACCGCGCCAACTCTTGGCGGCCTTGACGGTGTTACTTGGGCTGTCACTGGGCTGGGCAACTTTCAACCAGGTCTCGACCTGGAAGGACACCATCACCTTGTGGGAGAACGTCCTGCGCTATTACCCGCGCAACAACTTGATCGTGTACCAAAATTTGGGAAGGGCTTATGAGGACGCCGGCCGCTTGGAAGAGGCCCTCGCCCAATACAACAGCGCCATCGTGCCTGGCTATGACTTCCCGCTCGCCCACTGGGGAAAGGCCAGGATCTTTTCGGCCCAAGGGCGTTTGGGGGATTCCATCCAAGAATTCAAGATCGCCTTGGCCATGAACCCTCAATTCCCGCCCTTGCATTCGGACCTCGGAATGGTTTATGAAAAAAAGGGGATGCGCAAAGAAGCCTTGGCCGAAGTCCAGGAAGCCATTCGCTTGGACGCGAACTACCCGGAAGCTTATAAGAACCTGGGCCTCATCTATAAGGGCCGGGGCGATTGGAAAAAGGCGCTAGAGGCTTTCCAAAAAGCCCATGAACTCGACCCCGACGACATTTCTTATCTCAAGGATCTTCTGGAGGCTTATCGAAAGACCGGCCAATTTGATAAAGCCCTGGCCTTCTATCGCGACCTCTCCGATCATCCTCGTTCTTTTGTAACCCTTAATTTTTAACCCGCCGAAAGGAACCGCCTTGCCTGAAACTTACCTCATCACGGGCGCCAATCGTGGCATCGGCCTGGCCCTGACGAAGACTTTGCTCACTCAAGGCGACAGGGTCTTTGCCGCTTGCCGCGAACCTCAAAATGCCGAAGAGCTGAGATCCTTGGACAAAAGGGGAATGCTGGAGATAGTTGAATTGGCCGTGGATTCGGACGATTCGGTGAAAAAGGCCGTTAAAGAGGTCGGTGAAAAGACCAAAAACCTGGATGTGCTCATCAATAACGCTGGCATCATGCCCGACCCTTCCGGGGGGCGGTTGGAAAGCCTGGATCTTCAAAAATGCCGGGACGCTTTCGAGGTCAATTCCCTTTCCCCCGTCCGCGTGGCCCAAGCCTTTCTGCCTTTATTGAAACAAGGCAAGAACCCCCGGGTACTC
>CAZLND010000346.1:0-2632 GCA_964560635.1 uncultured bacterium
TTGAACTCATTGGGAGGCTCGGTCGATTCGATGATGTAATTCTTTCCGGACGGATAGAACTAGGCGCGATACCCCCAAGGTTCCGCGCCTTTCTTTTTGAACAGGGTCCCTTTAAACTGAGCGGATGAAACTTCTTTCCAGGAAAAATCCCCTCTCCGGCTTCCTTTTTTTTGGTTTCGCGGCCCTTTTTTCCCTTCAAGTGTTACCCGGATTATCCTCGAATTCCCTAACCAATGACGAACCCAGCGACATCACCAACGGCTATTACTATTTGACCAAGGGGGACGTGGAGTCCATCCAAAACCATCCGCCCTTGGGAAGCGCCCTCCAGGCTCTCCCACTCCTTTTTTTGAACCTCAAAACCCAACCCTTCCAAGGAGAGTGGATCGATCGGAGCCACGCTTTCCTATTCGATTGGAACTTGGACCGTCTCCAAGCCATCACCTTTTCCAGTAGGGCCGTCAGCTGGATCTTGGGTTTGGGAATAGGCGCCCTCCTTTTTTGGAGGACCCGGAAACATCCATTGATCTGTTCTTTCGCGCTTTTTTTCTGGTCCCTGGACCCCACCCTTCTGGCCTTGTCGGGCCTTGCCAAAACGGATATCACCCCCGCGTTCTTCATCTTTGCGTCGGTGTTCTTTTTCGAGAAGGCCAGGGAAGAGGGGACATGGAAATGGGCCTGGTGGGCGGGAATGGGAACGGCCATGGCGGTCACGGCGAAATATTACGCCTTGGTCTTTATCCCTTTTTTCGTGTTCTCCGAATGGCTTGGCCCGTTGAAAATGGGGAACTTTCCAAAATTTCCGTCCGCCGACCTGAAAAGCCTGAAAGGACGATGGACCTGGGGGATGGCGGGTTTTGTGATTGGGCTTATCTTTGTCTATCTTCCCGCCACCCTTTTACTACCGGACCATCGGGATCCTTTCAGTCATTTCTTCCTGAAGTTCAAGGAAAATTGGGTTTATGCCAATCATCCTCACCCCGTCTATTTTTTAGGGAAGTGCGGGTTAGAGAACCATTGGTACTACCTCCCGGTGGCTTTTTTCTTAAAAGAACCGGTCCCTTTCCTCTTCCTTCTTCTGGGCGGGATCGGGTTGGCTTTTCGAAAAAAGATCGGGGTTCCACCTTGGCAATGGCTTTTCCCTCTCCTTTTCACTCTGGCTCTTTTGCCCACGCCCAATCTTGGAGTGCGATATTTATTGCCGGCTTTGCCTTTCCTTTATTTGATCGCCGCCCAAGGGGCGGCTTGGTTATGGGACCGGGGCCAAAAAGGAACGGGAAGATGGGCGGTGGGCATCCTCTTTTTTTGGCAAGCGGCCAGCTTGGCTTGGAATTTCCCCGGACAGATCAGCTATTTCAACGATTTCGTGACCCCTGAACGAAAGTTCTATTTACTCGGGGATTCAAACTTGGATTGGGGACAGGACCTGAAGCGATTGGCCTCGGTGGCGGCTGAGCGAAAATGGGGGAAAGTCAAACTCGCGTATTTTGGAGCGGTCGATCCTGGGGTGTACGGTCTTGATTGGGAACCTTGGAAAAGCAAGGACCTGGAGGGCCCCCAACCGGGGCAGGTCTATGTGGTGAACGCCAGTTTTTATCAATTGGCCCCGGCGGCCTACCCACCCACCCGCCTCCTTGCCGAAGGTTGGATCAGCCGCGAAAGGCCAATGGGTAAAGTGGCGGATAGTTGGTATTTTTTCGAGATGCCGGGCGTCCTCAAGGCGCAAGAGGCGGACCCCTTCATCGTTTCCGTCCCTTTCCTGCAATACCGCGGTTATTGGGATGGTTCCAAGCGAAAGCTTCCGTCGCCCTGATCAGTCCTTATTGAAAAAATGCTTCAAGTCGAAACGGCCCTCGTGGTCCAAAAAAGGTTGGAGAAGCATCTGATCCACGGCCAAGAAAGTATGGTCCTCAAAGATCCCCAGGCCCAAACGCATTCTCTCGTGGCCATCCTTGGGTTTTTTCAGGTAAGTCATCAGGGCCCGATCCCACCATGAGAATATGAAACCAAAATTGCGGTTATATTCCTCTGGATAAACCGAATGGTGTACCCGGTGCATCTCAGGGGTCACCAGGATGAGGCGCAGGCATTTCTCCCAGAGCTCCGGGATCGATATATTGGCGTGTTCGAAAAGGAGCATCCCGCTCAACAGGATCTCAAAGGTAAAGACGCCGGCGGGCGGGGCCCCCATCAGGACGATCAAAAGGGATTTGAAACCCATTGAAATGACGGCTTCGGCCGGATGAAAGCGGACCCCCGTCGTGATGTCCATCTCGGGGTCCGTATGGTGCACGCGATGGAATTTCCATAACCATGGCACCGCATGGAAGGCCCGGTGCAGGTAATAGATGAGCCAATCCAGGAAGATGACGGTGAAAAAGACCCCGAAGGTGAAGGGGACCGGGTCTCCCCCGTTGAAATACCCTAAATGGTGGTCCCTTGCCCAAAAGGCGGCCCAAAGTCCGCCGCCGGGAAAGAGGACGCGCACGATCAAGATGTTCAAGGCGGTGAGCGCCAAGTTGTGGGGCCAGCGTTCAAGAGGGGGAACAATTTCGCGACGGCGGGAAGCCTTCCATTCCCAGAGGGCCATCAAGCAAAAGACCCCTAAGTAACAGAAAAAGTGGATGCTTTT
>CAZLND010000347.1:0-2629 GCA_964560635.1 uncultured bacterium
TTCGGGAAGTTCGACGCGGTTTGCGGTTTGTTTGGTGAGAAACTGGAGGATGCTTGGCCCAGCTATTTGGGCGGAGGAGTTCGGTTCCTTTTCCAAGCTCCCGCGTCTGGTGAGTTCGACGACCTGACCTGGTTCGACCGAGCCTATCTGGACTTTTTCACGAAGGCTCCTCCGCCCGCGCCATTCGTCGACAATGAGATGCAAGTCGAGGTCCCGCCCCGGCCATCGGCCGCCACCGTTCCGATGGCCAGCCCGGCTCCTGTCGCCTCACCCGTCCTTCCGGCGGGGGTCCTGCGCGTGGAAATCCTGAATGGTTGTGGTATAACTAATGCCGCCGATTGGGCCGCGCGGAAGTTCCAGGGCCACGGTCTTACCATCGTGAGCACGGGGAACGCCGATAATTTCCATTATCCCAAGACGGTGGTCCGGACGGCTGTGGGAGTACCGGTGGCTTTGGAAGAGGCTGTTGAACGTTTGGGGCTCTCCAAGGACTCCATTGAGGAAGTTCCTACCCAGTCCGGCGCCATGGATGTGGCCGTGATCGTGGGCCGGGATTATCCCAAGCTTAAGCGCCGCAAACATTGACCCGTCATTAACCAAGGAACGGAACTTGAACGAAGCCATTACCGCGCGGAACAATTTAAAAAAGATATTTTCCAACACGACTTCCCGTTCCCTGTTGGCGGTATGGCTATTGGTGAAGGGTTCTCGCTTTTCCTTGAAGTCCCTGGAAGAGCTCATTGCCTTGCCGGAGGACGCCCTGGAGGCCAAACTTCAGACCTTCGCGGGAATGGGTCTGGTGCATGTCATTACCGACGAAAAAGGGGAGCGCCAGATCGAGTTCCTCGCCTCGCCCGCTTCCGACCTAGAAAAGACGATTTGGGAACTTTTCGAGGGTCGAAAGAACGATTTTGAGATCATGGAATTAAAGCTCCGCTCGATGATCTATAAAAACCTGCTGAATTCCGCCCTTTGACCCCATGAAAACCGATATTTTCGCCGTTCAAATATCCCTCAGCAAATCACTTCAAGACGCCGTGGCCGCCCTTGGCGAGGAAGTCCTGATCGCTTCGATCGAAAGACCCAAGGACAAGTCCCATGGTGACTTTGCCTCGCCGGTGGCCCTTTCCTTGGCCAAGAAGTTGAAAAAGGCCCCGCTTGTGATCGCCCAAGAGTTGATCCAAAGGGCGAAGATGGACCCGGAGCTGGTAGAAAGCGCCCAGGTGGCCCCCCCTGGATTCATCAATATCAAGCTTAAACCCGCCGCTTATCATTCCATCCTCGAACAGGTCCTGGAGGAGAAGGATGCTTATGGAAAGAATGATCAGGGAGCGGGCGAGAAACTCCTATTCGAATTCGTCAGCGCCAATCCGACAGGCCCCCTGAATATCGTTAGCGCCCGAGCCGCCGCTTTGGGGGATTGCATTTGCCGCCTCTTGCGCGCTTCGGGTGCCACGGTCGAAACCGAATATTACATCAATGACGCCGGGAACCAGGCCAAGCTTTTCGGGGAATCCCTGGAGGCCGCCATCAGCCGTGTGCGGGGAGTCCCGAAAGACGCTCCTGAGGGGGGATATCAGGGTTCTTATATGGAAGACCTGGCGAAGGCCTATCTTTCCCAAAAGGACGAGCTGCCTGACCCGGATTTCAACATCGCCTGCAAAAAACTCGGTGAATGGGGCATGGACGAAGTGGTCCGCTGGCACCGGGAGATCCTGGAAAGATACGGTGTGGTTTTCAATGTCTGGTTCTCCGAACGGAAAGCCTTGCACGACACCGGATTGGTCACTAAAACTTTCGAAAAATTGAAAAGGATGGGCCTGACCTACGAGAAGGATGGCGCTGTCTGGATCAAAACTTCCGAACATGGGGCTCACAAGGATGAGGTGCTCATCAAGAGCAATGGGGTTCCCGCTTACATTGTCGCTGATATCGCTTATCACCTGCAAAAACTGGGACGGGGTTACCACAAGGTCGTGAATATCATGGGTCCGGACCATCACGGGCACATCTTGAGCATGAAAGCCGCCCATAAGGCCTTGGGGTACCCAGAACAAAGTTTTGAGGTCCTGGTGGCCCAACAGGTCAACCTTTTGGAAGGCGGCGAGAAGGTCAAGATGTCCAAGCGGGAAGGCAAGTTCGTCACGATGGACGAATTATTGGACAGGGTAGGGAAGGACGCGGCCCGGTTCTTTTTCGTCATGCGCAGCGCCAACACGCATCTGGATTTCGACATTGAAGTGGCCAAGAAACAGACCGAGGAGAACCCGGTCTTTTACATCCAATATGCCCATGCCCGTATCTGTAGTCTTTTGAAGAAATGCGAGGAAAGGGAAGGCCTCAAGCCCGTCCGCCAAGCCGGAGAGTTGTCCAGCCTCACGGAGCCGGAGGCGCTTTTGCTCTTGAAAGAGATCATGGAATATCCACAATGGGTGGTCGAGAGCGGCCGTTCTTATGAGCCCCATCGTTTGGTGGTTTATTTGCAGACTTTGGCCGCGGACTTCCATCATTTCTACTCCAAACACCGCATCATCGACGCCCCGAAGGAAGTCGCCCAGGCCCGGCTCGCGCTGGCTTTGGGAGTGAAGACCATCCTTCATAACGCTTTGGCACTTTTGGGGGTTTCGGC
>CAZLND010000348.1:0-2623 GCA_964560635.1 uncultured bacterium
CGTTGCGGTTCAATAGGAGTTTCCTAGTTCGGGTAGGGTCCGGATTGTAACGATTGCCTTGCTCATAGGGGGATATGTGCATTCCATAAAGGATGATCTCGTCCTTCTCCACCCTGGCGAAACTGTCCTGTAAGTTCGCTTTTCCGTTGCGGATGGATTTGACCTCGCAACCCGCCAAAACGATACCCGCCTCGAGGCTTTCCAGGACGAAATAATCATGGAAGGCTTTTCGATTTTGAAGGGAGGGTGCCCGTTCAGCCATAGATCCTCGTCAAGATCAGTTTGTGAAGCACCATGTCCACGGTCTGGACCTGTACTTTCAATATATCGCCCAATTGGATCTTGGAGCCCTTCCGGCCTTGGAGCAGGAAAGCGGCCTGGTTCAATTGATAATCGTCGTCCTTGAGATTCTCCAGCGGCACGAAACCCTCGATGCCATAGGGGTTCAATTCCACAAAGGCTCCGTAAGGGGTCAGGTGTTTCACCGGTCCCTCAAATTGTTGACCGACCTTGTTCTCCATGAACCTCAGCTGCAGGACCTTCTGGCTTTCCCGCTCGGCTTTTTCAGCCTGCCTTTCCTGAAGGCTGCAATGAAGGGCCATCTTCTCGTATTGGTGCAGGACGCCGGTGACCTTTTCTTGCGCGATGGCCTTCTTTAGGGAGCGGTGGACCGTCAGGTCGGGATAACGCCGGATGGGGGAAGTGAAATGACAGTAAGAATCCAAAGCTAGCCCGAAGTGGCCCGCGTTCCTCGTGGAATAAACCGCCAGTTTCAGGGACCGCAGGACGAGGTTCGAGACGATGGGGGCGTAGGACTGTCCTTCGACAGCTTTCAAGAGCGTTTGAAGGCCTTTCGGGCTGGTCAGGTCGAGGTTCTTGAAGTTGATGCGATAAGCTTGAAGGAATTGGATCAGCTCCTCCAAGTTGCTCGCGTCGGGAGTTTCGTGGATGCGGTAGATGGTCGGTATCTTGAGCCGGTCCAGGTGGAAGGCCACGGCTTCGTTGGCCGCCACCATGAAATCCTCGATGAGTTTATGAGTGGCCAAGCGGTCCTTCTTGGCAACGTTAACGACCTTGCCCGAAAGGTCCAAGACCGCCCGTACTTCGGGGAAGTCGAAGTCGAGGGAACCATCATTTTCACGCTGACGGCGTATAAAGGTGGAGAGTTTCACCATATCTCGCAGGATGGGTTCGAACCGGGCGTACTTGTAATGGAGCTCGGGTGAGGCTTGGCCATCGAGGACTTTTTGGACCTCCTCATAGACGCCGCGTCGGCCGCTTTGGATGACAGTCTGGGCGAAGTCGGTCCTTACTAACTGACCGCCAGGGTTAAAGGTCAAAAAGGCGCTCAAGGTCAGGCGAGGAACGCCTTCTTTCAGGGAACAGAGACCGTCGGAAAGGGAATGGGGAAGCATCGGAAGCACTCGGTCGGCGAGATAAAGGCTGGTAGCCCTTTGCCGGGCTTCCTCGTCAAGTGGGGTGCCCTCCTGAACATAATGGGAAACATCGGCGATGTGGACCCCCAGCCGCCAATTGCCGCTAGTTTCCTTTTCCAGGGAGATGGCGTCGTCAAAGTCCTTCGCGTCCGCTCCGTCAATGGTCATGACGGGCAGATGCCGTAGGTCCATTCGGCCTTCCCAGTCCTTAGGCGTGGGGTCTTCGGGAAAGTCCTTGGCTTGGGATTCCACGGGATGGGGGAAATGGTCGGGCCATTGATATTTTCGGATGATGCTCTTGATGTCGACCCCGGGGTCGTCCGCGAACCCTAGGACTTCTTCCACTTGACCTTCCATGGACTTGCCGTCGATGGGCCACTGGGTGATCTTGGCGACGGCCTTCTGTCCCAATTGACCCATTTGGGGTCCCTTAAGGTAAATGGGTTGGGTCACACGGATATCGTCGGCCTTCAAGAAAAGTCGTCCCGCCTCCTTGGAAAGGGTACCGACCATGGTGGGATGGGCCCTTTTGACGATGGAAACGTATTCGGCGATGTATTTACCGACCTTATAACTATCCTTAGAGACCTTTGCCTTGATGGTGTCACCGTTCAAGATGTCCTTCATCTGGTGAGGGGGAAGAAAGGCATCGGGAGAGCCGTCCTCGGGGATGAAAAAGCCGAAGCCCTTTTCATTGGCTTGGACCGTTCCGACCAGTTCCCGCGCGGAGGAGGAATGGGATGGCCGGTTGCGGCCGCCTTTTCCCCCTTGGCGACCCTTAGGGGCTGGCGGGCGGGAATGCTTCTTCGGTTTTCCGCCTTGAGAGTTTTTACGGCCTTGGTGCTTACGTGACATTAAAATTCCTTTAAGTTTGATTTCCTGTTATTTCTTTTCTGCGGGCCGGCAAGGATCACTGTGGACGAACCATGGGGTGTTTGTCGGAGGCTTGTTGCCGCGTTTTTAGAGCGGATTGACAGGGGTTTTGAGCTACTTTATACTACGCGCTCTTTTGAGACAAGGCCCTTCACCGGCCATTGAATACCTGAAAACTGAAAATAAGGACCAAGACGGGTGACGTCAACCGTCCCTTTCCGGTTTTATTCAATTGCCTTGGCTTGTTTCTTTTTTCAGCGCGCGGAAGTGGCGAAACTGGCAGACGCACTAGCTTCAGGTGCTAGCGGGGGCAA
>CAZLND010000349.1:0-2617 GCA_964560635.1 uncultured bacterium
GAAGGTGGTGGAGTTGGTCAAGAAGGTCACGGTCGAGCGCCGAGTGTCGGATTATGAGGGGTGAAGAGGATGTTCGTTGTCATTGCGAAGAGTGGCCCACGAATAGTGGGCCGCCTACGATGAAGCAACCTCAGTATCAATATGCCTTATTACCTTTATATAACGAGCAATAAGAACAATACGGCCCTTTATACCGGGGCTACCAACGATCTGAGAAAGAGGATCGCTGTTCATAAACTTAAGCTAGTCGATGAATTTACAAAGCGATATCAGGTGAATAAGTTGGTTTGTTATGAGGTTTTTGATGATGTTAAAGAGGCAATAAAGAGAGAGAAGCGGATCAAGGGCGGTTCACGACAAAAAAAGATAGATCTTATTTGCAAGAAAAACCGCCAATGGGAAGATCTAACACCGAGACTTTAAGAGGGTGCATCTTTATTTAGACTGAGGTTGCTTCGTCGAAAACTTCGTCCTATTCGGACGAAGCTCCTCGCAATGACGTCTCAAAAACAAGGAGCCTTGAATGCCTAAAACCACGAAACCCAAAACCAAACCAGTCGCTTCTTCGCCTAAAACCAAACCCGCCGCTAAGTCCCCTAAAGCACCTTCATCCTCAAGTGGTCTTAAGATCGCCACCTTCAACGCTAATTCCATCCGGGTCCGCATGCCCATCATGTTGGATTGGCTCAAGAAGGAGCAGCCGGACGTGTTGGCCGTGCAAGAAACCAAGGTCCAGGACCATGAATTCCCCAAAGAACCCATCGAGGCCGCCGGTTGGAAGGTGGTCTATCACGGGCAAAAGTCCTATAACGGCGTAGCCTTCATCTCCAAGAAGCCCCTCGACAAGGTGGAGATGGGTTTTTATAAGAAGACGGACGAACAGGCCCGGTTCATCACCGGCGAATACGCCGGGGTGAAACTCTTCAATACCTATATCCCCCAGGGCAACGACATCACGACCGACAAATACCAATACAAGCTCAAATACCTGGCCGACCTGAAGAAATATTTCGCGAAGGCCGTACCCAACGGAACACCCGCGCTCTGGATGGGGGACATGAACGTGGCCCGAACCGAGATCGACCTGAACAACCCCAAGGGCAACAAAGACCACCCCTGTTTCCATATCGCCGCCCGTGAGGCGTTCGAAAAAGCTTTAGAAGGGAAGTGGACGGACCTCTTCCGGGAAAAAGTGAAGGAAGGCGGCCATTACACCTTTTGGGACATGCGCTTTCCCGGTGCCTTCGAGCGCAACGCAGGCTGGAGGATAGACTTGATCCTCGGCACACATCCCATGGTGGAGCGTCTTCAAAAAATATGGATCGACACCAAACCCCGTGGGCTGGAGAGGCCGTCCGACCACACCTTTCTCGTGGCGGAATTTTCGAAGTAAGGTCTTCGGCCAAGTTCGGTGGGTGCGGCAGGAACCGCCTGAAATTTTGGAACGGACTGTCCCAGTCAAATTTCCATCTGGTGGAATACACACACTGAAACTATAAATGTCTGACACCTTGCAAGAAGGGTTCCGGTGAAACAAAACGAAACAGGCCACCCTTGGGGCCTCTCGAAAGCCAAGAACCCTTTAGGTTGAGGGAATGGACCTCAACGTTTTACCTTGTTTTACGGCCCTTTCATTGACTAAAGGTATCCTTGGGGAGATAATCAATTCGGGTTTAAAGGTCGGTCAAATAAGCAGTTTCCTGGAGTTGCCGCTCCACGACCTTTCCAGATTTTCAGGCTCATTTCTTGCAAGTACTTTAAAAGTAAGAATTCCCAGTCCCAGGGAGCGGCAGCATGTTGAAACACACGATCTCTACGATCATTCAAAACCTCGAAAAACACTTATCCGAGTATTTTTCAAGCCCCAATTCGATAGTCCCCGCGAAACCCCTTTCCCCCAAAGGTTCGGCCTTGATCATGGCCTCCATGTTCATGTTGGTGGGTACGGCCCTGATCGTGGCCGGCACCAAATTCGTGGCCGTCGCCACCCGCGAAGCCACCCAAGATGAGAGATACTTGGCCGAGGCCGAGGACGTGGCCAAGGCCGGCCTGACCGATACCTTGAGCTGGTTCATCCGCCAGAACACCATACGGCGGGCTTATGACACTAATTACACCGCGAGTCAAAGTCCCGTATTCAGCAGCGGGATTTCCTATGTGGACCAGCCCTTCAGCCCTTCCTATAACACCAATCCCGCTCAATCAGACACGATGGACTCTTCCACCGGTATCGTGAACGAATATCCCTTGGACGCTGGCAACACCACTTCGGACGCCGTCTTTTGGGCCCGTTACGAGGTGAAGAAGCAGCAAAACCCCGTTGCCACTCCCGCACCCACCCTGGATCCCGACGCGGTGCACGATATTTCCGGTTATAAGGTGCCCGGTAACGTGAACGGGGATGGCTTGGTATGGAAGGTCACGAGTGTCGGTTATATCTATAAGAGGCTGGATAAGACCCAATCAGGTAGCCCCCTCACCTTCTCCACGCTATTAAATAAAGCCCCCAACTACGTTGTGGCCTCGGCCAAGGTCGAAACCGAATTCCGCAAACTCGCCATGACCCTTCCGGTCAGCATGAACGGCTCCACGCCGGTCACCCTTTGGGGGGCGGTCT
>CAZLND010000350.1:0-2616 GCA_964560635.1 uncultured bacterium
TTGTCTGGCCCCGACCCGGAAGGCGAGTTGTTCCCCCGCCACGGCGGTCTTTTTGGAGGGCTTCACCTCGACCTTGATCTTGTTGGGGATGAACTCCTCCACCTTGATAGTGGTGGTGGCCAAATGGACGCCATTCTCCAAGCCCAGTTCGCAAGTCAGGCTCCCCGTGGTGATGTCTTCCCGAAGCGGGAAGGTGAAGGTCGCCATGCCATAATCCTGGAGTTTGGTGGAGAGCTTGGATATCTCACTGCCGCTCGAATCCCTCAAGACTAGGTTCACCGGCAAATCTTCCGGGATCTCCAGATCGGCGTGCCGGACCACCGCCGTGAAATGAGCCTTATCTCCTGGACGGTAAAGACCCCGGTCGGAGGTCAGATAGCCGTCCCAACCAGAGGTGGTAAAGGGATCACCCCCAACATCGAAGCGCGACTGGTTAAGAGGGTTCTGTTCCATTCGAAGGTAGGACCAGTCATCGTCCTTCTCGGCCACCAGGACATAGGGGTTGAAATTATAGGGATTGTTCTTCATGTTCTTGAACCAAGCCCGGCCTTCGGCGTCCGTTTCCTTTTCCGCGATGACCTGGTTGTTGTCGGAAACCAGTTTCAAGTGAACCCCCAAGACGGGGGTCAGCTTGGAGATGGAAAGGACCTGTACCAGCATATCGTCGCCCGAATGCTTGGCCAGGACCCCCAGGTCGGTGCAGAGGAAGGAACGGGAATCCCTCCCGCCGCCATTGGCCCCATTGAGGCTGACCACGAAAAGACCCTTATAAGAAGCCTGGTGCCACTTGGCGAAATCAATGGCCGATTCAACCTCCTGATTGATCTGCCCCCCCTGGATGGTGGTGGCGCCGGACCAAACATGTACGCCCAATCCACCCGTACTGCCGCCTTCATATTCGTAGGAGGTGCCTCCCTCCCCTTCCATGTTCACTTCAATGTCAGCATCCCCCCCGCCTTCATCCTCATCCTCTTGATTTCCCCGGCGATAGGCCCGATGACGTCCATAACGTTGCGGCTGGTAGTTGGAATAGGTCCGCCAATTCTTCAGGAAATCCACGATGTTGTTCCGGAAGACCTTCTCCACCTCGATGTTGTAGTTGTCCAAATTCATGGTCTTGATGGCGACCTGACCGCCCCCATCCAAAGGGATGAGCCGGCCGTGGTCGGCGAACCGCACGAACGGTTGGATATCCTCAAGTCTCACGGTTCGGTCGACTTTTTTCTCAAGGGCTTCCCCCGATATGGCCCTCAAGCCTTCGTGAACGTGGATGGTGTAACTGACATTGGGTTGGAAATCGGCCTTCAGGACGGCGTAGCAATATTCCGTATCCACTTTGAAAGCGATGGCGGGCTCGATGCTGACGTTGTTCCGCACTTGCACCGAAGAAACGGGCAAAGTGAAGAGGATGGAGATCAGGGAACTTCCCGGTTCATGGTGGACCTTTAGGTCCTCCACCAGCATCTTGGGCTTGGCGGGCAGGACGACGGTCTTCTCGTATTTATCCCCCAAGGGTTTCCCGCAATCCACGCAGGAGATCGCCGAGGCCACGGTCACGGTGAGCTTTTGTTCCTTTTCCTCCCGCGCGAAACCACCCGCCTTGAAGAAGAAGCGGGTCGGCAGGGTACCCTGTTCCAGCTCCACTGAAAGCGGGCTTCCTTCCCGGGCCACGGCCAGGTTTTGCTTGAGCAGGTTCAGGTCAACGGGATAGTTGAACTCGATCTCCCCCACCAACTCCTTTTCAGTGCCCTTCACCAGGTCGTAGGTATAAAAAAGCCGGCTGGAAACCACGCGCATGGATTCGGTCGAGAAGGAAGTTGTGGCGCTCCCTTGCAGGAAGAATTGCTTGGACCTCAAGGCCCCGGTCACGAGCTTGACCTTGTAGGTGGTGGCCGGCTTCAAGGGAGCCATCGGGCTGAAGACCAGGGTAGTGGAATCCTCCAAGCGAGTCGTGCCAGGCAAGGGCGGTTCGATCTGAAAGGCCGAATCCAGCGTGCCCGAGACCGAGGCATCGCTTGAGAATTTTGCCCGGATCACCGTGTTGGGCGAAGCGACCGTCCCCCGGGGGGTAAAACTGACGATGTGGGTCGTTAGGACGTTATAAAGAAAGCTCCAAACGACATAAAGGACCAGAGCCGCCGCCAGCCCGGCCGCGGTCTTACGCACCTTCGGTTTTTGGATGAAGTTCCGCGCCCATTTCCCCAACCATTCGGCCGTTTTCATGACAAATCGGATGGTTTTTTGGACCACCGGCAATTGGATCAAATTTTCAAAAGCTCCCGCTAGGTCGGGGGTCTTCCCTTTCCCGGCCGCGATGGCGTCGGATTTCCACCACAAGTAAAGGACAAGCGCTTGGATCGGCCAAAAAAGATTCCGCTCATAGAGGGCATAAAGGGATGGGAGCAAAGCGTAAAGGAAGATCAGGATCTTGGCTCGTTTGTGTTTAGGCTCCCTTAACTTCTCCCACAAGAGAAGGAAAAGGCCGGATAACAAGAAATGACAAGCCAGCAGCCAGGACCCCTTATAAAGAAAGAAATTGGAGTACCGGGGATAGAGGGCATAAACGACCCCAGCCAAAGTGAAAAGCGTGATGTTCTGGATGACCTTGGGCGCCAG
>CAZLND010000351.1:0-2587 GCA_964560635.1 uncultured bacterium
CGGAACCGCCTTCTTTTACATTGGCGCTTTTGTGGCTCCTCCCAGCCTTTGGGCCTCTGAGTCGAGCCCACAAGGCAAGACTCAAGATTTGAGTGTGCCAGCCCAACATAAAAAAGGGGCTGGTGCCGCTGACCACTTGTCCAAGAAAAGCCAATCCTCGAAAACCAAATCCTCCAAAGCAAAACCAAAGACTGACGAAACCGCCTATCCACCTCTCATCATCGGGCCCGGGGATCTTTTGACCATTTCCGTCATGGGTTTTGACCGTAGTTTAGGCGGCACCACCTCTGGGGCAACTGGAGGCACCGGGGGATCCACCTCGGGTCTTCCCGACAATTTCCTTGTCGATTCGACCGGGAAGATCTTTTTCCCTTACGTCGGCTCGGTCGAACTAAGCGGCCTTTCCCAGATCGAAGCCAGCGAGCTCCTGATGAAAAAGCTCAAGCACTACCTCAAATTCCCCCAGGTCCTAGTGGTCATCCAAACTTCCAACACTTACAACGTGTCGGTCATGGGCGACGTGAACCATCCCGGACAGTTCATGATCAGGGGCAAACCGGACATCCTTACCATGATGGCCCAGGCGGGGGGCCCAGGGCCGAACCCCGATATGGGGGGCGCTTTGCTCACCCGGGGGACCCAAAAGATCCACATTGACCTTGGGAAACTGATGAACGACAAGAATTATCACGAATTGGCCCCGATTGTTTACCCCGGGGACGTCATTTACGTGCCCCAAAACCCTTGGCCCACCATTGGGGAGATCGGTATTTTCCTGGGGGTCATCACGAGCGGTATCCTCGTGGCAAACGCCCTATCCCATCGCTGATCACGGAGAAACCATGACCAACAATAACCCTATTACCGATCAAGCGGAAGGACAAGCACTCCCGGCGCAGTTCCTCGATGACGATTCGTGGGACCTCAAGGACATCCTGCGGATCATCCTTCACCACCGATGGTTCATTTTCTTGTTCGTCGCCGCATCCATGTTCCTCGCCGTGGTTTACTGTCACTTTTGCCCGAGGACCTACTCGGCCCTCAGCACGGTGGAACTTCCCGCGGGCGTCCTCCAAAACCCCAACACCGCCATTAAAAGCCTCGCTTCGATGCCTTCCACCGGGGACCCTATCCAGACTTACATCGATGTGGCCCAATCCAATACCATCGCCGCTTACGTCATCCAAAAACTGGACCTTTTGAAGAATCCTGAATTCGAGAAATTTTCCATATGGAAATGGCAAAATTACAAACCCACCCAACAAGGCCTGGAAGGATATCTCGCCAAGAAGATTGTCAAGATCACCAATTCGAAGGATTCGGACATACTGGGCATCCAGGTCAATATCAAGAACAATAAGAAATTGGCCGCGGACCTGGCTAACGCTTGGGCCGAGGGTTTCATCAAGATCAATCTCGCCATCGCCCAGGAGAGCGCCAAATCCGAATACGCCTTCGTCCATGACCAATTGGGCATCATGTCGAAAAAACTGGAACAGGACCGGACGAACCAAAAGAATTACCTCAACCCCTCCAACCAAGCCCAATCCGACGAGATCATTTACGGGTTGCTTTTACAACAGGACCAACAATCCCAGATCCAGGCCAACGTGGACACCTCCGGTATCGTGATAGTGGACGCGGCCCAGGTGCCGGAAGGTCCAGTTTGGCCCAGCTTGACCATTTGCCTGATCTTGGCCTTGTTCCTCGGGCTGGGTTTTGGGACACAAGCGGCCATTCTTCTGGACAAATTCCAGGACCACATCAAATCCGATGAGGATTTGACCCGGGTCACCGGCCTCACCCAATTAGGCCAGATCCCCAACTTCCGGCGCGAGCACGGAAAACTCATCTTTTCATCCACCGACCTTTTTTCCCGGAAACATTTGATCTCCGACGAACGTTTCGAATTCTCAGGCTATCGCGAAAGCTTCAAGGTGTTGCGGACCAATTTCACCTTCTCCAATGTCGACCAGCACGTGAAGA
Organism: uncultured bacterium; assembly: GCA_964560635.1. Classification (GTDB taxonomy): domain Bacteria; phylum Oederibacteriota; class Muellerivitia; order Muellerivitales; family Muellerivitaceae; genus CAZLND01. The sequence continues at coordinate 1,987 of CAZLND010000351.1, forward strand.
CCTTGGCGGTCCTCTCCGCCGGCGCCGGAGAGGGTAAGACCTTGGTCACAGCCGACCTCGCCTTGTCCTTGGCCGAAGCGGGGAAAAAAGTGCTCTTGGTGGACGCGGACCTTCGAAAACCCACCGTCGGCATCCTTTTCGGGGTAACCACTCCCGAGGGATCAGGCCTACCCTTGCTTTTGGCGGGAAAAGGCAAAATAGATGACATGTTGGTGGATTCAGGTTTCGAGAATTTAACCCTTCTCCCCAATGGCACCGTGCCCCCAAACCCAGCCGAACTGTTGGGGTCTGATAGTTTCAAAAAACTGGCCGAAGAACTGAAGCCCAAATTCGATTACGTCCTATTCGATGGGGCACCGGTCCTGCCGGTCACGGACTCGGTGGTCATGTCCACGAAATTGGATGGGGTCATCCTCCTGGGCCGCTGGGACCAGACACGCCGGTCAGAGCTGCGCCGAGCTTTCCAACAACTCCGGGGTGTTAGAGCCAAGATCCTTGGAACGATCCTGAACGCGGTCGAGGTCCACCGGGGGCTCTATGGCTATTACGGTTATGGCTACGGTTACGGCTATGGCTATGGTTACGGAAGAAAAGGCCGAAC
>CAZLND010000352.1:0-2585 GCA_964560635.1 uncultured bacterium
TTCTCTTTTGGAGAGCTTCAACCGTCAGCAAAGTGTGATTCAGGGTTCCCAACCCTGCCCGGGCAACCACTAAGCCGGGCAATTTCCACTTCACCATCCAATCAATGGCCAAGAAATCCTTTGTGATTGGAACCAACACCCCGCCAATGCCTTCGACGATGAGGCAGTCATACTTCTTTTTGGCTTTTTGATAAACCTTTTCGATCTTTTTTAAAGGAACCGCCCCCTCTTTCCAGGAGGCCGCATAGGGCGCTAGTGCCTGACGGTAATGGACAGGGACAATTTCAGGATAGGCCGAATTGGGCAACCGGGCGGCCACTTGGAGGAGTTTGCCGTCCTGGCTAGGATAACCCCCACTAGCAACAGGCTTCATAACACCGACTTTGATGCCTTTATTAGCCAACAGCCTGGTCAATCCCGCGGCAACAATGGTCTTACCTACATTCGTATCTGTTCCCACCACAAATAAGGATTTCATGTTCACCTAGAGTTTCTTGAAGGCATTCATCAGTTTTTCAATATCAGCATCCGTATGAGCGGCGGAGACCGAAAGCCGTAAACGCGCTGTTCCTTTAGGCACTGTTGGAGGGCGTATGGCGACCACCAATATTCCCTCTTCCAAAAGCTTTTCGGACATCTTCACCGCTTCATCATTCTCTCCCACAATGATGGGCAGGATAGGCCCAGCCCCCCGAGGAATGTCATAGCCCAAAGCCCTCAAACCATCGCGGATCTTCTTTCCGTTTTCCCAGAGCCTTTCAACCCTTTGGGGCTCTTCCTGGATGGCCTCAAAGGCTCCCAAAGACGCTCCACAGACGGCAGGCGGCAAACCGGTCGTATAGATAAAGGTCCGGGCTTTGTTCAAAAGGTATTCGATGAAGATCTTAGGGCCGCAAACGAACCCACCCATGCTCCCCAAAGCTTTGCTATAGGTGCCAACCACCACCGCCGGGAAATGCTTCAGAGGGAAATGATGAACGATTCCCTGCCCCGAAGGCCCCAAAACCCCTGTTCCATGGGCGTCATCCACCATCACTAAGGCATCCATCTCATGGGCCAATTCCATTAGTTTCAAAAGCGGTACCAGGTCCCCATCCATACTAAAAAGGCCATCGGTCACAATGAGCCGACGTCGATACTTCCCAGTCTTCTCCAATTGTTTCTTGAGGTCTTCCAGGTTCAGGTGCTCATAGATAAGAAGTTTGGCTTTCGACATTCGGCAGGCGTCAATGAGGCTGGCGTGGTTGAGACGGTCGCAAAGAATGACATCTTTATCATCGACCAAGGCGGAAACGGCGGCCAGGTTGGCCATATAGCCCGTGGGAAAAGCCAAGGCGGCTTCTGAACCCTTGAACAGGGCCGTTATCTCTTCCAATTGCATGTGGATGGGGAGATGTCCTGATACTAGCCGGGAGGCCTGGGCGCCTGCTCCATAGCGAAGCAAGGCCCTTTGGGAACGCTCCAAAACCTTGGGATGATCAGCCAACCCTAGGTAATTGTTCGTGCAAAAGAGGACGCAGTCCTTGTTGTTGACCGAGGCCTTCATACCGCCCAGAAGATCCACTACCCGCAACCGACGCCTAAGCCCTTCGGCGTCCAGTTCATGAAGTTCTTCGTGAATATCATCGATCCAAGACAAGCAACACCTCTTTCACCACAGGCCACCTTCGGTGGCCACAGAATTCACAGTAAAGCATTCTTATATTTTGGAAAAGATAACCGCACCCAATTGTCCGCCAAAACCGTAGGAAAGGGAAAGAACATGATTTACCTTTTGCTTCACTCCGCCCTTTTCCACATGCCGGACACGGCAAAGGGGGTCCGGTTGGTCCAGATTACGGGTATCAGACAATTCCCCTTTCGTCAGAGCCAATAGGGACAAGGCTGCCTCCACACTACCCGCCGCCCCCAACAAATGACCCGTAGCACCCTTGGTCGAACTGACCCAGGCCGGATAACCGGCGAAGATCTCTTGAAGGGCTTGGCATTCCACCTCATCATTCAATTTCGTGCCCGTTCCATGGGCGTTGATATAACCGATGTCCTCCGCCTTCAATCCTGCCGCTTTCAAAGCCCTTTCGATAAGGGGAACAATGGTCAAACCATGCGATTCCATAGCCATCATCCCGTGGGCGTCGGCCCCCAGGGACCATCCGGACAACCTAGCCAAGATGGGCGCTTTTCGTTTTTTGGCCGTCTCCTCTTTTTCCAAAACAATGACCGCGCTTCCCTCCCCCATCAAAAAACCATCCCGATGGACATCAAAGGGGGCCGGGCCTTCTTCCCGCTGGGTCAATATCCCTGTGTTCTGGAAGGCGGCATAGATAAGGGGATGAATGGAGGATTCAGAGCTTCCGGTCAAGACCACATCCACATCCCCTTCGCTTAAAAGCCGGGCACCCAAAGCCAAGCTTCCCAAACCCGTAGAACAAGCCGAGGAAACACAAAGGGAGGGACCACAAAATCCGAACCACTGCTTGAACAGTTGCCCGCCAGCGTGCGGGAAAAAATCTTGCAGGAAATCCCAAGACACAGTTGGATCGAACCCCGTTCCCAGCAGGCTCAAGATACCGCCCTTGCTGGAG
>CAZLND010000353.1:0-2583 GCA_964560635.1 uncultured bacterium
GTAAAGACAGGGGTCTTGGGTTTCTGCCCGGTTAAAACTCGCTCGATATTCTCGGCGGCTAGCAAGGCCATTCGGTCGCGGGTCTCGACGTTGGCACTGCCGATATGGGGCAAGAGGGTGCAGTTGGGCAGCTTTAAGAGGCCTTTGTCGATCTTGGGCTCGTGTTCATAGACATCCAAGCCTGCCGAGAAGATCCACCCTTTCCGAAGGGCCTCGGCTAGGTCCTTTTCTTGGTGGATGGGTCCCCTGCCCGTATTCACGAAGAGGGAGGTCTTTTTCATCTGTTGGAATTCCCTTCGAGTAAAACGGTGACGGGTTTCGGGGGTAAGGGGGCTATTCACGCTGAGGATATCCGATGACCGAACGAGCGTTTCGAAGGGAACATAGCGGGCGTTATATCGCTTCTCGACCGACGTGGATTCCCTCTTTCGCTGGTGGTAGAGGACCTTCATGTTCCATCCCCTTCCCCGCCAGGCGACCGCCTTGCCAATACGCCCGAACCCATAGACCCCCAGGGTCTTGCCGAACAATTCCCTGCCCAAAAGCATGAGGGCATGGACGCCTTTGAATTTCCCTGACCGGACCAATCTTTCGCCTTCCGGGACCCGGCGGGCACAAGAAAGGATCAGGGCCCAGGTCAGGTCGGCGGTGGCCTCCGTAAGAACGTCGGGGGTATTGGTGACCCAGATCCCACGCTTTTTCGCGGTGGCCAGGTCGATGTTGTTATAGCCAACGGCAAAATTGGCCACGCATTCGAGCTGGGGGGCGGCTTGGAATACTTTTTCGGTGATGGGGTCAGCCAAGGAGGTCAAAAGGCCATGGAAAGGGCCGACCTTTTGGACCAATTGTGTTTCATTTAGCCGGTGTTTGTTCCAAGTCACTTGGAACCTTTTGGATAACTTCAGGAAGGCGGCGGCGGGTATTTCAGTGGTGATCAGGACCCTTTTTTTCACCCCAGCCCCCGGAATAGGTTATTTACCGGGTGTGGCTTCGGGTGTGATGGTTCCCGTGGGGGTCGGCGATTCCTTGGGGTTGATGAGGTTATTCACCTTTTGGAAGATATTGGGTCCCGGTGTGTTCGTGAAGGTCGGTGTAGGCGTCAAGGTAGGATCGACGAGTCCATTGATGAGGACATCGCGGTCGTGACCGCCCTTTTGGATGGTCTCCACCAAATCCACTTCCATGGCCCATTCGGACTTTTTGAGGTTGTAAAAACGGCCGTAAATGGCGACCCTTTCGCCCTTTTTGAGCTGTTCCAGTTCGTTCAGGTCCCCCGCCTCGCTATGGAAAAAGAGGATGGGAAAGGAATAGTGGAAATCATCTTTCTCTTTAATGGAGAACTGGACCAGGTTGTACTTATCGGTGTTGAAGCCGATGTCGTGGAGGGCCTGCTTGTATTTATAGGGTTTCAGCCAGGTGGAAGAGGTGAAGGTTCCGTCGATACGGATGGGGCGGCCGTTATTGAGGCTCAGGTAGTGGGTGCGGATGAAATCCAGGTCGAGATCGGAGTAATGGGAGACGAATTCATCGGGAATGGGCCGGGCCACGATGGTGCCGGTCACCAAGAGGACCATTAAGGCGCCGAGGTAGAATTTTTTCACGGGTCAACTCCGGGCAAGGGGTTCAAAAGAGGCCTCATTATAACGGCTCCTCTATGACAGGCAAAGGGTTTTTACCCTCGGGGAGGCCCCCTCGTGAAAGGGTTTTACCGGCCCTTTAGAACATGGGAGTGAGATTGAAGTTAAAGGTCGGAGGGGCGGACTGGTCCATGCGCCAAGCCACATCGAACCGCAGCAGGACCAATGCCCTTTGGTAGAGGAAGGTATAAAAGCGGATGCCGGTCCCGATACTGCTCAAGACGGGCGTATTGCCGAGGTCCTGGAGCTGGTTGGCGATGACCCCGGTGTCGGCGAAGCCGGCGATCTCGATGTCCTTGATCATCACGAAAGAAAGTGGGTTCAAGGTGAAGTTCATGTGAGTGGCCAGTGGATAACGAAGTTCACTATTCCAAAGCCCCAGATTGCTCCCAAAGAAGGTAGTTCCCCCATAGCCCCGGAAGGTGGTGAAGAAGGCTTGGAAGGGCGCGTCATTGCCGATGAAAAAGGATTGGGGATTGGGTCCCTGGGAGGTCATGCCGATGAAGCGATTGGCCCAGACCATGTGGTTCAGGAACCCCAGGTCGGCGAAGACCTGCGTCTCGAAAAGAACGTTCGCGAAATGCACGTTGGCGTCCAGTACGGGCAGGGCGTTCAGCAGGGTGAAGTTGAGCGCGTAACCGCTGCTGGGCCAGAATTGTGTCCCTTTGCGGTCGACATGAACGAAGTAAAGCCTGTAGTAATTGGCCACGTTCCACTGGTCGGAGGTTTGGGCATAGTTGGAGATGCCCTCGGAAAACTGCAGGTAGAGAGGGCTTCCCTGGAACCGTTGGGTCCCAACGCCGTACTCGATGCGGGTCTTGAGGCTCAAAGGGTAGCTAAAATTGAGGGCCAGCCCGTTCTCGTTGTTGCGGTATTGATTAACGATACTCCCGGATTGCAGATCATAGATGTTGAAAAAATTCTGGTAATCAAAAAAACTCAGGTC
>CAZLND010000354.1:0-2574 GCA_964560635.1 uncultured bacterium
GTCCCTTCAGGCGAGGTAATGGAAGGTCGATCCAAAAAAAGAGGAAGGGCGTCACTAACAAGGCGCCGCTCAAGTCCCCCAGCCACCAAGTCACCCAGACGTCCTGGTAGTGGACGCCTTGCGCGAAACCCGCCAGGTAGAGGACCGTAGTCCCGACGGTGGCGCTGATCGGATTGGAGACCATCGCCTCCACCAGTATGAATTTGAAAATATCGGAAGAATGATCAAGGACCTCCCGCCCATGGGCAAAACGTTCGATCAAATAGGCGCCGATAAGGGCTTCGAGGGTATTCCCAAAGGCGATCCCAAGAGAGGTCCAGTCATTCCCGGCCGTGAAATGATTGGCGAGGAAGGCTCCCAAGAATATTCCCGGCCAAAGTCGTCGCCCCCCCAACAGAAGGGCGGCCAGGGCGATGCCTGTGGGCGGCCAAACCGCCGTGGCGTTCGCCTGCACGAAGGCCAGGGTCAATCCCCACTTCGCGGCAAGGAAATAAGCGGTAGCGAGCCCCAAGATCTGGAAAACCCACGTCCGGCTCATGATCATTCGGTTCGATAGTTCCATAAGATCTTCCCTGGTTCGGGTCATGTTCACCGCCATCGACCACAAGGATTTTTTGCTTACGCGCTCAACCGCCGATCATCGGCCAAAAGCTGGGTCAGCCTGTCCGCCGCCAGCGGCGGGCTCACCGCCTGGCCCTGGGCCGCGTCCCACTCTTTTTCCCTGAGGAACTTCAACTCCTCGTGTGTTTGGACGCCCTCACCCGTCACTTCCAATCCCATTTGGTGGCAATTTTCCACGATCATCCGCGCCAAGGAAACCGCCGCGCTGTTATCGAGCATTTGCCGGACGAAACCTTCCTCGATACGGATATTATGCACCGCCCATTCTTTCAAGGAGGTCAATTTAGGGAAACCAGGTGAAAAATGATTGAGGGCCAACGGAATGCCCATGCGACCCAATTCGGACATGGTTTCGGGAAGGCCTTGGACATTATGGAAGGCGGTCAGACCTGAAACCTCCACTTCCAGTGTCGCCGGGTCCATCTGGGTTTCCTCCAAGGTTTTGCGGATGAAACGGATGACCGCCCCATCCTTGAAGACGCCGTTAGAAAAACGCACCGAGAGCTTGAAGTGGGGGTGACCCAGTGAATGCCAAACCTTGTTCTGGATGCAGATGGTCTTCAATTTGAACATGTCGATGGCCGCCATGATGCCCGCCCCCTCGGCGATGGGCACGAAATCGGCCGGCATCAAGAGCCCCCGCTGGGGATGCTGCCAACGGAAAAGCGCCTCGGCGCCGATGATCCGGCCCGTTTTCAGGGAAAGGATGGGTTGATAAAGGCTGAAAAATTCCTGCTTTTGCAGGGCCCGTCTCAGGTCCGCTTCCAATTGGAGGACCCGGGGGACATTCTTGCCCATGGAGGACTCGTAAACCTCATAACGTGCCTTCCCCATCGTTTTGGCTTGGTACATGGCCGCGTCCGCTGCGCGCACCAACTCGTCCGGCGCGGAGGGCCCGGAGTCGGAAAAGACGATGCCGATGCTGGCGCTGCCGATGATCTCGGTGTTCCCGAGCTTGAAGGGTTCCTTCAGTTCCAGAAGGATGCGTTCGGCCACCCCGATGGCCTCCGCGTGGTCCTGCAGGTGGTCCAAGAGCACGGTGAACTCATCCCCGCCGACTCGGGCCACCAGGTCCCCCGGCCGGAGACACCTCCGCACCCGGTGGGCGAACTCCGAGAGCAACTCATCCCCCGCCGAATGTCCAAGACTGTCGTTGACGAATTTAAGGCGGTCCATATCCAGGAAAAAAACGGAGAAAAGATCGTTCTTGTCGCGCTCCAGCCGGGTGAAGGATTGGTGCAAGTTTTCGATGAAAAGGAGCCGGTTGGGAAGCTTGGTCAGGGGGTCATAAAAAGCCCGCTGGAGCAGGCTCTCCTCCAGGTTCTTTTGTTCGGTGATATCCGTGAAAGAACCGGCAATGCGGGAAGCCCGCTCGCCCTGGCGGGCCACGGCCAATCCCCGGCAAAGGACCCAGCGGTAGCCGCCGTCCCTGTGTTTCAACCGGTGTTCGTTGGCGAAATGCGGGCTCTTTCCCGAAAGATGCTCCGAAAGTCCGTCACGGACCTTGGCCAGGTCCTCCGGATGAACGCGCCGGAACCATTCGTCCGCGTCATTACCGATCTCCTCCTCGTGGTGTCCCAGCATCAACTTCCAGCGGGGCGAGAAATAAACCTGGTTGGACCTCAGGTCCCAATCCCAAAGACCGTCATTCGAACCCAGGGCCGCCAAAAAATAACGTTCCTCGTTCTCTTGGGCTTTTTTCAAGAGGCGGTGGCGCTCGATGGAATATTTGATGGAGCGGCGGAGCAAGGTCCCATTGAGGTCGTCTTTAAGGAGGAAATCCTGGGCCCCCTCCTTGAGGGAACGCATGGCAGTGTCCTTATCGTTCAATCCGGTCAATACCACCACGGGTACAAGGGGGGCCGCTTCCAGGACCAATCTCAACGAGGAGAGCCCTGAGGAATCGGGCAGGAAAAGATCGAGCAGGACGATATCGATGCCGCCCTGAGCCAG
>CAZLND010000355.1:0-2545 GCA_964560635.1 uncultured bacterium
GAACGCCGCTAGGATATTCCTTTTCCCTGTGGTGCTGACCGGGATCCTATTGGGCCTTATCTATTTGCTATGGAAAGGTCGTAAAGACGAGGGTCGTTTGATGGCTTTCAGCGGGTGGGGTGTTTTGATGTATCTTCTTTTGTTCGCTATTTCCATCTACCCCCTGGCGGCGACTTACCGCAAGTGCCACGGCTTTTTAGCCTCGAAACGCTACCAATGGACCGGTTACAAGGAAAGCCCCACGTTGAATGGACTGGAATATATCCACTTGGAAAATCCCGAGGATGACGCCGCTATCCGTTTTTTAAATGACCATATCCCCGACCAACCCTGCCTGGTGGAGTTCGTGGGTGAGGGATATAATTCGTGGGGTTCGCGCTTCTCGATTTTCACGGGTATTCCAGCCCTCATGGGATGGGACGGCCATGTAGGGGAATGGGTAGGGAAGTGGCTGGGGGACGACATCCGCCAAAGGGTCAACGCTACCGAAACGATCTTCCGGAACACCGATGCGGCTTACGTCAAAAAGGTCTTGGATGCCTATGGTGTCCGGCTGGTGATGGTGGGGAGCTTGGAGCGGCATGGGGTGCCGGGACGTAAGGGCGGTTATCCCCCTGAGGGATTGGAGAAGTTCCCGTCCTTTCTGCAGTTGATCTATAAGAATCCGGGTGTGGAGATCTATTACAACCCTCCCGGTGAGAGCAAATTGTAACCCTTTTAAGTGAAGGTCTGAAAACTTCCGATAGGAGTGAAGATGGGCTCGGTTTTTACCTGGTGGTTCGCCGTATTGGTCCTTGGCTGGGCCGTTTTCCCCATAGGCTTTGTCCTTTTCCGTCAGCTTCCGGACAAAGGATATTTTTTCAGCAAGGTCTTGGGGCTCCTGCTTTTGGGTTACCTGAGCTGGCTCTTGGGGTACGTGGCCTTCAATGGGGCCGTCATCTTCTTCGCCTTTTCGATCCTGGTGGCCATTTCGGGGTCCCTCTTATGGAGCTGGACCGGTAAAGTCTTTTTTGAAACCCTCCAGAAAAAGGCCCTGTCCTTCATCGTGACGGAAGGACTCTTTCTACTCATCCTCCTTATCGCCGGCGCTTACAAAATGAGGGCTCACGATATCGTCGGGACCGAGAAACCGATGGATTTCGCCTTCATCAACGGTATTCTGACGTCCGCCACGATGCCGCCCCATGACCCATGGCTTTCGGGTGGGACCATTTCCTACTACTATTTCGGTTATTTCATCGTGGCGGTCCTTTGCAAGGTGACCCAGGTCACCCCGGGCGAGGCATTCAATTTGGCGATCGCCCTGACTTGGGCTTTGGCGGCAATGGGGGCCTTCTCATTAGCCTACTCTCTGACAGGGAGATTCCGTTACTCGTTCGTTTCCATGGGTGCCCTCGCTTTTTTCGGGAACATGGATTATTGGCACCGGGCCTTCCAAAGTTTCGCCATCGGCAACCTGCGACACCCTTACTACAACGATCCGGTGGGGTCCGATGCCGTTACTGGGATGAATGGATTTTTCGGGTTCCTTTTCTCGCCACTCCAACATGGGTGGGATTATTTCCAGGCTTCCCGCATCATGGTGGTGGGCACCGCCAACGACAAGATGATCAATGAGTTCCCATCCTTCAGTTTTTTCCTCTCGGACCTACACCCCCACGTGATGGCCATCCCCTTTGTGCTCCTGACCCTGGCCCTTTGTTTATGTTTGTTGAAGGCTCCTTTACCGGGACTCAATGTTTTCGGAGGGCGAAGGATGTGGCAAGTCCTCCAATGGGTGATCTTCGCTTTGGCCTTTGGTGGCCTTTCCTTCATGAACAGCTGGGACTTTCCGACATTCACCTTCCTATTGGGCCTTTGTCTTTTCCTTCAACAATGGTGGAACAACGAGCGGGATTTCGTGATCTGGTTCAAATCAGTGGCTTTGGTGGGGATCCCCATCGTTGTGGGTGCCTTTGCCCTCTATATTCCTTTTTACCTGAAGTTCCAATCCCAAGCCCAAGGTCTGGGGATCGCCGGCAGCCGAACCTCCCTTTATTATCTTTGGGTCCTCTTCGGTCTTTTCTTTGTGGTTCTAATACCGGGCTTATTCGGAAGATCCTATCCCGTAAAGACAGAAAAGGGCGCCAAGGGAAAAGCCAAGAAAACCGACAGTCTGATCTGTGTTGTTTGCGGGGAAGAGGGGTCGGGCAAGAAATTCTGCGGGTTCTGTGGTGGGGAGTTGGCGCTTTCGAACGAAGAAGTCGCTGCTTTGCCCGATGATTCCCTCCGGCAATTTTTGGTGAAAACACTCAATTGGGCCGGTGGGTCAAGCGATCAAGTGGATTGGTTGACCGGGGGCATTTGGCTTGTGCTTTTCGGTGTGCTTTGGTTCACCGGTTTTGGGACCTGGGCCGTCGCGCTTCTTTTCGTTTACGCAAGTCTGCGTTTCTTAGCGGGGCACCCTGAAAGCAAAGAAATGGTATTCACGGGTTTGCTGGTCTTGGTGGGGTTCCTACTCATCGGTTTTTGCGAGCTTTTTTACATGAAGGATCTTTTCTCCAGC
>CAZLND010000356.1:0-2542 GCA_964560635.1 uncultured bacterium
CGACGAAGGCTCCTATGTCAGTTACCTGGAAGGTTGCACGGCCCCGATGCGCGACGAGAACCAGTTGCACGCCGCGGTGGTGGAACTCATCGCCCTCGGCAATGCCGAGATCAAATATTCCACCGTTCAGAATTGGTATCCGGGCGATAAGAATGGCAAAGGCGGGGTTTACAACTTCGTCACCAAGCGCGGGGCCTGTCGGGGGAACGGTTCTAAGATCTCCTGGACCCAAGTCGAGACCGGCTCGGCCATCACCTGGAAATACCCCAGCTGTATCCTGCAAGGCGATAATTCGGTGGGCGAGTTCTACTCGGTAGCGGTGGCCAATAACTACCAACAGGCCGACACCGGCACCAAGATGATCCACATAGGCAAGAACACCAAAAGCACCATTATTTCCAAGGGTATCTCGGCGGGCCACGGCCAGAACACCTACCGGGGCTTGGTTCGCATCCAACCCGCGGCCGAGGGCGCCCAGAACTATACCCAGTGCGATTCGCTCTTGATGGGCGACAAGTGCGGGGCCCATACGGTGCCCTATATCGAAGTGAAGAACAACAGCGCCAAGGTGGGTCATGAGGCTTCCACCTCCAAGATCAGTGATGACCAGGTCTTTTATTGCCGCCAACGCGGGCTTTCCACCGAGGACGCGGTGAGCCTTATCGTGAACGGCTTTTGCAAGGAAGTCTTCCGCAAGCTCCCCATGGAATTCGCGGTCGAAGCGCAGAAATTACTCAGCGTCAGTTTGGAAGGCAGTGTCGGCTGATTTTTACGATGTCATTCTGAGGCGATATTCGCCGAAGAATCTTTGTTCAAAACAGGGATCCTTCGCTTCGCTCAGGATGACGGAAAAACTAAGGATAGAAACGAAATGTTAGAGATCAAGAACCTCAAAGTCAGAGTCGAAGAGAAAGAGATCCTCAAAGGCGTGGACCTCACGGTCAAAGCCGGGGAAGTGCACGCCATCATGGGCCCCAATGGCTCGGGCAAGAGCACCTTGGCCCATGTTCTGGCGGGTCGGGAAGGCTACAGTGTCACCGGCGGCCAGGTTCTTTTCGAGGGGCGTGACCTGCTTTCGATGTCCCCGGAAGACCGGGCGCGGGCCGGCGTATTCCTGGCCTTCCAATATCCCGTTGAGATACCCGGGGTCAATAACACTTACTTCCTCAAGGCGGCCATGAACTCCATCCGCAAGTCCAAGGGACAAGAAGAACTGGACGCCATGGATTTCCTGGAACTCATCAAGGCCAAGTTGAAGCCCCTCAAGATGGATGAGTCCATGCTCCAACGAGCGGTGAACGAAGGTTTCTCCGGCGGCGAGAAAAAGAAGAATGAAGTTCTTCAAATGGCGGTGTTGGAACCTAAGCTCGCCATCCTGGATGAGACCGATTCGGGGCTGGATATCGACGCCCTGAAGGTAGTGGCCGATGGGGTGAACGGCCTCCGGAACAAGGACCGGGCCTTCCTTTTGGTGACCCATTACCAGCGGTTGCTGGATTATATCGTGCCGGACAAGATCCATGTCCTGGCCCAAGGCCGTATCGTGAAGTCGGGCGGCAAGGAACTGGCCCATGAGCTGGAAGAAAAGGGCTATGAATGGATCACGGGCACTGAAAAGGTGAAAGCGTGACGAAGATGTTAGAACCCAAATCCCTTTATCTTCAAACTTTCCAGGACCGCGCGAAGGAACTCGCCGGTAAGGACCCGGCTTGGGTGAAGGGCCTGCGCGAAAAGGCCATGGCCTCTTTCGGCGAAAAGGGTTTTCCCACCGTTGAGGAAGAGAATTGGAAATACACCGACCTGACCACGAGCCTCTTACAGGTTCCTTTCGGGTTCGAGATGGAATTCACCTCCAAAACTTCCGTCTCCGCCCGGTTGAAGGGTCTTGGCTTTGAGGTGGAAAAGGCCCATCTCGTCGTATTCGTCAACGGGCGATTCTCAAAAGAGTCGTCTTCGATCAAGGCCCTGCCACAAGGGGTGCGCTTGGCCCCGATGGCCGAACTGTCGGCGGCCGATCCCTTGAAGTCCGTCCTGGGCAAGGTCGTCCCCTCGGAAGCTCGTCCTTTCGCCGCCTTGAATACGGCTTATTTCACCGATGGACTCATTCTCCAAGTCCCCAAGGGTAAAAGCATTCCCGAACCCATCCATGTGGTTTATTTATCCGTGAACGCCGGAAAGAATACCCAATCCCATCCCCGGAATCTCGTGGTGTTGGAAGATGACAGCCAAGCTTTATTGATCGAGCATTATCTCGATGAAGCCGTCAGCCCCTATTTGACCAATGGGGTCACCGAAGTCCACCTTTCCCGGGGAGCTTCCCTGGAGCACGTGAAGATCCAACAGGAAAGCTTAAAGGCCTACCATATCGGAACTCTGGTGGCCCAACAGTCGGAAGGAAGCCGGTTCTCCTCCTGCACCTATTCCTTCGGAGGCGCTTTGGCCCGACATGAGGTTGAGACGACCCTTTCCGAAAAGAAGGCCGAGTGCCTGATGGAAGGTCTTTATCTGGCCCGGGGTAAACAGCATGTGGATACCCGAACCT
>CAZLND010000357.1:0-2535 GCA_964560635.1 uncultured bacterium
ACCCTCGAACCCCAATTCCTTGCGCAGGAGGTCTTCCAGGATGCGGGAAGACAGGGTGGCGGGTTTATCTTTATCCAAAGCGGTGAATTGGATATGAGCGGTCATGACCAAAGCAGCGCCCGCCTTGACGGCCAAGGCAAAGGGGTGAAGATCGAGAGAAAGGAGCTCTTCTCGGTTCCGAGTGACCGTGGGTAAGCCTCGATGGCTGTCCATGACCGTATCGCCATGACCGGGAAAATGTTTGGCGGTCGCCGCGATGCCATTGTCCTGCGCGCCCTTGACCGCGGCCGCAGCCAAACGACCCACCAAGTCGGCCTTCTCCCCAAAAGAGCGCATGCCGATGATGGAATTGTCCGGGTTGGAATTGCAATCCGAGCAGGGCGCGAAAAGGGCGTTCAGACCCACGGCGGAAAGTTCCTTGGCGATGGTGGCGTACATTTGGTAGGTCAATTCCGGGTCGGCGGCGGCTCCCAGGGCCATGTTGCCGGGGCCGGTGGCGCTATCGGGCACCATGACACCCCATGCGCCTTCCTGATCCACCCCCAGCAAGAGGGGGATCTTCAAGCGGGTCTTGGAAGCGAAACCCTGCAAGGCTTTCGTGAGCTTGGCGGCGGCCTTGGCGGTGGGGATATTGTCGTTGCTGATGTAAGAGGCCCCGACGCCCCGTTCTTCCATGAGGACCCGGGCTTCGTCCAGGCGGTTCCCCGAAAAGGCCAAAAGGAACAATTGGCCGATCTTTTCCTTCAGGGTCATTTGCTTCAGTAAGGAATCAATATCCATCTAAACCCCTAAAGAACTTTTGAACCGCCAAGACGCCAAGACACCAAGAAAGACCAAACCAAAATTTCCTCGGGTTAAACCGCATTTCCTTCCGCTGTTCTTGGCGCCTTAGCGTCTTGGCGGTGAAAATCGCCTTGGTTTTGACTTTCGTTATTCGGCCGATGCCTGCTCCATTTGTTCCTTGGCGGCCATCATCATGTCGCGGGTTTGGTTGGCAATGAAGGGAAAGGACTTGATCTCTTTGCTGGCCAAAGCCCTCTCATAATATCGCCGGGCCTCCTTGAGCAAGCCTTGGCGGCGGTAAAGCTCCCCGATCAAATAAAGCACTCCCGGCGCCCCCAGCTTTTCGGGCAAGTCCCCGCCCTTCTCGAAATATTCCTCATAGTCCTTGGCGGCTTCGGCCATGGCGGCCTTTTCCTTTTCCCTGTCCTCCATCAACCGGTAGATCCAGACCTGGTGCATATAGAGGCCCGCCAGTGTCCCCAGTTCCTTATAGATCCTTTTCTTGGTAAAGGCGATGGCCAGCTCATGCCGGAGGACCGCCACTTGAGGCGTCATGTGCCCCAAAGCGAATATCTCGGGTTTTTTCTTGTCGGACTTGGCGATGGCCTTGCAGATCTCCAGTATCTTGGGCTCGTACTGGGCCTTAACGGTATCGAATTCCTTATTGATGGCCGCGAAGGTGCATTGGGGGCAGGCCGTCACGGAATAGAAATAGGCGCATTCCCCGTCGTAGATGTTCCCGAAATCGGTCATCTTCTCTTTGATCTTGATGACAGAAGCGCGCATGCGGGTGGTTTCGAATTCGAAGGCGCAAAAAGGACATTTAAGTTTCTTATTCCAAAGCGGGGTGCTCATGGGGTCTCCTATTTTTTGGAGGCACTAATTTACCCCAAAAAAGACCTTGGTTCGAGGGTCTTTAGGCGATGGCTTTCTCAATTTTGTCTAGGTGGTCTTTGCGGTGGAGGGACCGGCGTAGCATGCGTTCATTGCCGTTCTTCAGGACTTCCTCAACGAAGGCCGGGGTGAGCCCCTCGACCTCCTGGTCGATCAAACCCGCCGCGTAAACCGCCAGGGCCACGGCGGCGTGAGGCGGAATGGCCTCGGCCATGGTATTGATGACCTCGTTAGTGACGTCCGCGTCGATGGAGGAAGGCTTGGCGCCGTCCTTGACCCAGCGTTTCAGCAGGGCCAGTTGGCGCAGGTCCCAAAAGGCCAGATGGACGAAAGCCGCCGCCACCGTCCAACCATTGGGGAGCATCAAGGTCAGTTGATGGTTGCTGATCTTTAAGGCCAGGTCCATTAGGCGTTTGGCTTCCCTGGCGTTCTCTTGGTCGAAGGTTTGTTTGTCACTCACGGAGCGATTCCCCTTTGATACCACTTTATCACCACGTCTTGTTAATGGGGACAACTTAGAAACGTTTCTAATCCCAAGGTAAAACGCATAAACCAAAAATAACCCGAGGCTTTAGAACATTGATAAACGCCGATGAACGCTGTCGAAACCCAATATCTATCGAATTTTTATCTGCGTTTATCATTGTTAAAAAGGTCTTGTTACGGTTCTAAAGGTCGATCTCGGCCAAGATCATCTCATCACCCAATACCTTCCGATGGCGGAAACCTACCTTGGCGCTGACGGCTTGCATGCGGCCGTTCTCGGGCAGGATATAACCCACGATGCGCTTGAGCTTTTCCGCGCGCCCCACGTCCAACAGGGCCTTCATCATGCGACTGCCCAAACCCTGGTTCTGG
>CAZLND010000358.1:0-2535 GCA_964560635.1 uncultured bacterium
ATCGTCTTCCGGCCCTTCCTCACCGCCTGCCGGACGAAGATCGAGAAGATCGTTTCGCTATTGGCTTTGCTTGAGCTTATCCGCCTGAAGCTGGTTCGGGTCTTCCAGAACAAGATTTTCGGGGAGATCGAAGTGCATTTGACCCAATCGAGTGAACCGCCGGAAGCCCCGGCGACGACCTAAACAATCCTTATATAGGAGTCTTTTGAAATGGAACTGGAACAACTCAAGAAAGTCCTGGAGAGCCTTCTGTTCGTCAGTGAGGCGCCCCTTTCGGTCAAGCGGGCGACCGCGCTGGTCAAGGATGGTAAGGCTGATGAGGTCCTGAAGGCCCTGACGGTCCTGCAGGAAGAGATCAACCAGATGGACCGCAGTTTCCAGGTCATCCAGATCGCCGAGGGATTCCAGCTGGTCACCCGTCCCGAGTATCACCGCTGGGCCAAGGAACTCTATAAGATCATCTCCAAGACCCGCCTGTCCAAAGCCTCGATGGAGGCCCTGGCTATCATCGCCTACAAACAGCCCGTCACCCGGGCCGAGGTGGAGGCGATCCGCGGCGTGGACGTGACGAACATGATCCAATCCCTTTTGGAAAAGAAGATGGTCCGTATCTTGGGCAGGGCCGAAACCCCCGGGCGCCCGCTCCTTTACGGCACCACGCACGAGTTCCTCATCCATTTCGGCTTGAAGGACCTGAACGACCTGCCGCGGGTCTCCGAGATCCAAGAATTGGCGGGGGACAGACCCTCACCGGAGTTCCTCAAGGAAATGGAAGGGGAACTGCGCCGCCGGGAGACCAAATTGGGTCTAGCGCCTTCGGCCGACGTGGTTGCCGGCGAGGTATCCCCTGAGGAGCCTACCGCCCAGGACCCTGTCCCCGAGAATTAACGCTATTGCAGGGTTCCCGCATTTGACACCCTAAAACCCCTTGTTTATAGTAAACTCCGTGCCAGATTCCTTTTTCCAAGCCCCTCACGGGAGTTTCACTTGAGCCAATCCAGCCCGTCCGCCGCACCGCCTCCGGCGACCAAACCCATCCATAAACACCATCTTTTCTCCCTGAGGGTCAAATTCATCCTGGTCCTGACCCTTCTTATTTGCGCCGTCATGGGCGTGGTGACCTGGCTGGTCCTATCGCAGTTACAACAGACCCTGACCCAGCAAGTCATCAATCGCGGGGAAGCCCAGGCGAGGGGTTTGGCTTCGAACAGCGTGGATCCGGTCTTCAAGGATCTCACCACGGCAATGACCCAGCAGGGGGGGGTGGCCGAGGATATCGACATTCCCCTCGCGCAATCGGCGAAGGACGCGATGGAATTGGGGTCCACCTCTTCCGGGAACAATATCCCGTCCACTTTGCCTCCCTGGCAAGAACAGCTGATCCAATCGAGCAATGTGCTGAATGAAATGGCCCAGAAATTCCTTTGGCCCGATGAAAAAGAGATCCAGAAAACCGACATGGAATATGTCAAGATCTTGGACAAGAACGGCAAGATCGTCGCGGACAATAATTTGCAGAACGTCATGGAACACGTCGTCTACCAGCCCCCTCTAGGTACCAAGGCGTTGGCGGATGAGCCCATCCTCACCCAGGCTTACCAGGATAAGGGCCGCACCCTTTATGACATTTCGGCGCCCCTCTTGGTGACCGCCGAAGGCCAAAAGAACAAGATCGGTGAAGTCCACATCGGGATGAACCGCAACAGCATCACCCATGTCGTTCGCTATGTGGCGGTGTCCATCATCCTCACTACCGTGGCCATCCTTCTCATCGGTATCCTTTTCATGACCGTTTTCGTGACGGTCATGATCAAGCCCATCCGTTTGCTGGTGCGAGGCGTTTCGGCCATCGCGGCGGGCAACTTGGACCAGAACATCAACATCCGCCGCGCGGACGAATTAGGCGACCTGACCGACGCTTTCAATAACATGGCCAAGTCCCTGCGGGAAAAAGAGGTCATGCGGGGGGCCTTCTCGAAGGTGGTCACCAAGAGCGTCATGGACCACCTTATCCAGCATCCGGACGGCTTGAAGCTGGGCGGTGAGAAAAAGAACGTCACCATTTTCTTCTCCGATATCCGCGGTTTCACGCCTATGTCCGAGGCCCTTTCGGCCGAGGAAGTCGTCCATATCCTCAATGAATACTTCACGGCCATGACGGCCATCATCTTCAAGTACAACGGCACCGTGGACAAGTTCATGGGCGACGCCATCATGGCCATCTATGGGGCCCCTGTGGTCATGCCGGACCATGCCGAAAAGGCCGTCCTAGCCGCTATCGAGATGAGTGAAAAGATGAAAGAACTCCAAGCCAAATGGCGCATGGAAGGTAAGAAAGAAGTGAACATCGGTATCGGTATCAACACCGGCGATTGCGTCGTGGGGAACATCGGCTCCAACGAACGGTTGGAATACACCGCCATCGGCGACAATGTGAACCTGACCCAACGCCTGGAATCGGTGGCGGAGAAAGGGCAGATCCTCATCTCAGCGGCCACCTATGAAAAGGTCAAACACAAGGTGGAGGCCACCATG
>CAZLND010000359.1:0-2532 GCA_964560635.1 uncultured bacterium
TTTAAGGATATTTTGGGTGAATCATTTTCGAAAAGCTATTTCAACATTGTCGTCCCAGTTTCTTGGCTTTGTTTAGCTATTTCAATTTGGGTGGCCTGGTCGGCGCTTACGGATGCCTCTGTCAGTCTTGGAATCGACCAAAAGGAAGATTATTTATTTTCCGAAGATCATCCAACGGCACGGTTTATGGCAATCGCTGCACAGATCACTTTTTCATTGGGAATTTCTCTCTTAACACTTTTTTGCATTGTAATTTTCACAAAGAAATATGTTCCTTAAAAGGAAGTAGCTTTTGGCGCCCAGAACGAGGGTTCGATGACCACCGACTTGGGGGCCACGGCCGGCTGCAAGTGGGACCTGGGCGGAGATGCCGCCTTGTCGCCAATGGTGAGTGTTGCTTGGGAGCATGTGTACCAAGGCACCTGGACGCCTTCAACGCCGATTTCGGCAGTTCGTCCAGCGCCTTCACGGTTAACGGCCCGAAGATGGGGACGGACGGTCTGGCTTTGGGCGTGGGCTTGAACGCCCTCTTGACCCAGGGCTTGAACGGTTATGTGCAGTACCAAGGCAAGCTGGGTTTCACCAATTATGATTCCCAAAGCTTGGTGGCGGGCATGACTCTCGGGTTTTAATTAAGAAACTCAAACCCGTTTGATTTGAAACTAAAGGAGGTCCTCCCATCGGGGGACTTCCTTTTTATTTTCTCTTAAAATTATGGTTTTGGGGAAAAGGGTCCACCATAAACGTTTCACCTGGTTCAAGCCATGAGCTGATTTCATTAAAAGCGTTTTCCAAGTTGTTGGTCTGGGCTGAAATCGGGGAATACATTTGGGTGCAGGAGGGATCCGAGGGTGTGCTGTTATTACATGAAGTTAAGCCCAACGCGACCCATGTATTGGCATCAACATTGAATATCCATGGACCACCACTACTACCTCCAGTTAAATTTCCGTGAGAAGAGTATATTTTATCTCCATTGGAAATGATTTTGTCGTAACAATCCCACATATGGTTTCCATCGAAGGGGTAACCGGACACGGGTTCGGCGGGATAACCGTCCATATGGATTGAACTTCCGACATTAACCGTCCATTTCTTAACAAGTTTTATCGAAGGGATACTCCGTGGGAACATCGGTGATGATGTGTGACATGCTCCAATGTCACAACTGATTTGTTTATCGGTTTGGTTTCCTGCTGGATGACTCGCCGCATAATCAGGATGTACCCATCTATCGAGTATTGGGATTGCGGGTCCGGTGGGATTAGGGATTTGTCCTGGTTCATTGTTGTAACAGGGATAAAAAAGTACGTTATGAGCCATTTCGTTTCCTTGAAACAAACAATGACCTGCAGTTAGTATCACGTTATTCGCAACACACCAAGCAGTTCCTTGTTGGTCGCCGATGGAATTGAAAGTCATAGTTAAATGACCTATGCCGCTAAATGGTGGCACGAGGTTGTCGGGAAGAGGATTGGTGGTAAAACTATCAAGAGTGGTTAGCTTTTTTTTTAGCGGCTTCCCGACTCGATAAGATTGAAAAGGTTTTGCATTTTTTATTCTTTCTGGCGTCCAATATTTCAATATTCTTTTGATCTCGTTTTTAATTTTTTGGGCCCTATGTGGGCCGGAACCAGCATTGAATTTCACTAGATTTTTTGGCATCGATAGAACTCCATTCTTAAAATTTCTCTGCTGGTGCAACCCTGCGAGATGGGTACACAATACAGGATATGAAGTGTCCCCAATGAAAGATCGAGTGAAAATTGTCTTCTTTTATAATCCGGTCAATATCAGGGCAGTAATCTGAAAAAGGCAGAAAAAATCCAGTTCTGATGAGCTTGGAATTCATGCGATTTAACATCAAGTAAAAACGCTTTTAATGCCCGTGAACTTTTATGTGTCGTAAGCGGCTGCACAACAGGGTCGGGTCTTGAAATTGGCAGTCGGAATGAGATGTTAAATCTAGAGTGCCATATTCAAGACCTGACCCCGTTGTTCTCTGACATAATCCGCCTTCGTTACCTGTGGAAAGTCAGTGGAACTGTCCCTCGTCGTTAACCTTTTTCTTTTTTTCTTAAATGGGGCGGGTCGGGGTGTGAGGTCCGCGTTTTCGTTACATCCGTGGGCCAGCCCGCTAGTTTCCATTCCTTGAGCCCGCCCTCGTAGTTATCTGCCCGAAAACCTTTGCCCACCAACAGCTTTGCCGCGTTCAGGCCCAAGGTGCCGATGTCATCCGCGCTATAGGTGATGAGAAAAGTTTGCAGACCGAATCTTTTAAGGGCCGCCGTCTCAAAACCGCGGACGTTGGGGCCGAAAGGCAAGCTTTGGGAGTCCTTGATGTGGAGCTTATCGAAATCTTTCTCGGGCAATACGTTCAGCAAAACCACGGTGGGATCCTTCATTTTTTCGAGGACTTCTTCTTTTGTTAATGGCATGGGGGATAACCCGCTTTCTGGAAATTCAACCCAGTTTCCCTTTTTTATCCCATAGGCCATTAAAAAGGAAAGATTTTGACAAAGGGATAAAACC
>CAZLND010000360.1:0-2532 GCA_964560635.1 uncultured bacterium
AGGAACGCCAAAAAGATGAGAGTTTCCAAAGTTTCGTCCAGCGGATCGGCAAAGTGGAGATCAAGAACATGCTCCAGGACCTGATGGTCATCCCGTCGCACGATGTGGAACCGTCCCTCTATACGGACTGGGGTGATCCCCGGGAGTACACCATCGCCGATATCGGGAAAGGGGAGTGCGCGGGCGAAGTGGTGGCCCCCTCCGAATTCTCACTGACGGCGGCCGAATCCAAGGTGTTCGAGGCCCAAGTGAAACTGGACCAAAAGGACCTCAAAGCCGCGGTGGAAATGGCCTATCAATCCATGATCCATTCGGCCGAGGCGGTCATCCGCAACTGGAACCGGGAATTCGTGGGGACCCCGGAAACGACCGTGGCCGAGTTCAAGAAGACCTATTTCGATACCGGTGAGTTCGTGAAACACGTCAACAATACCCAGTTCGCGGCCTTTTTGTTCAAGGCCCATTCCAACGCGGGAATGGACAAGGTTCCATCCGCCGAGGCCGCCCACCGTCAAGTGGAAGAGGCGCAGCTCTTCATGGAGGCGGTCCACAGCTACATGGCCAACGCCGCCCCGGCCGCGGTCCCCGGAAAATAAAAGAAAGAAAACCAATGGACTTCCATAAGATCAACGTCAAGATTTTCGCCGAAAAAGGGAACGAGGTCGCCCTCGACCTTTTCATCCCGGTGTTCCACCGGTGGATCCAAGAGGACCTGCTGGAAGGCATGTTGGTGGATGTGGCGGAGTATACCCACGTGTACCAGGGACCAGGAGTGCTCTTGATCGCCCATGAGGCCAATTACAGCCTGGATGAGACCGATGGCAAAAGGGGCCTTTTGTACAACCAGAAACACCCAACGGCGAAGGACCCGCAGGAACATTTAAAAACGGCTTTCAAGCGGGCGCTCAAAGCCTGCGGGCTTCTTGAAAAAGAATCGAAGATGGCGGGGAAGCTCAAATTCGCGCCCCATCATCTGCAGGTCTTCATCAACGATCGCGCGGCGGCTTCCCATAATTCCCAAAGCCATTCGGAACTGGAGGAGGCTTTGAACCCTTTCCTGAGCTGGCTTTATGAGGGTTCCAAGTACCTGCTCATCGCCGAGAAGGACCCCCAGAAGCGGGTGGGATTCGAGATCAAGGTCGAGAAGTCCCCGAGCCTCGAGACGCTCCTCGAACAGCTCAACGGCAACTGAGTTACCGGGTCATCCCGCGTCCTTGTTCCTTCATTTCTTTGATCAACGAGAGGGCCGATAGGATATCGGCGTTCCCGGGCTCCGTCTTCAGGCCCATCCGAAGGGCCTTTTCCGCCTCTGCGAAGTTCCTCTTCCGCAAGTAAAGTCCCCCTAGTTTGTAATAGAGGTGCGCCGAAGGTACGCCTTCTTCGACCGACTTTTGAAGGCAATCCACTAGGTCCTGGTAATGGGATCGAAAATCGTTCGTGTAATAAAAATCCGCGGCCTTTTCCCAATAGAGGGACCGTAAGAACCGGTCGGTCCCGATCGAGTCGGGCCCCGCTTTCAAGGTCGCCAAAGCCCTGTCGTAGGTGGAGCGGATGGCGCTGATGTTATTGATGTCCCGTTCCAAGTTCAGGAAATAAAGCTGGGCCTTCATCCAATCCCGCAGGTAGGGGATCTTTTCCCCGTCGACCGGCATCACCGCCAACATCGCTTTTTCCCCGTCACCCGGTATCCCCTTGCCCACCCAATAATAGCGGGCCCCGGAAAGCCTTGGGGCCAGGAAGGGGTAATAATGACGGTCGGTCAGCAAGGCCGCCCAGGTGGCCTTATCCGGTCCAAGCCGCGGGTTGGCGGCCGCGTTGAAACCGTAGGTGGTCCCATAAAGCGTGTAATCCTTTCCGTCCGGAAAGAACTCCGTGAAGATGAGGCCGGGTCCTTTTTGTCCCTCCCAATATCGCAATATTTGATAGGCCGGTCGGTTCTGCAGGTTGATCGTATGGGAAGAAGCGCCTGAGGCTGAATTCAATGGGTCCTCGTGGATCCGGACGATCCAAGCCCCGTCGATAGCCGTGGAAAAAAAGAGCAGAAGAGAAAGGACCCAAACCCTCTTTTCCTTACGGACCCCCGCTAAGAGAGCCCCGAATCCGCAGGCCGTCACCCCCATGAGAAGGGGAAAGACAGTGATGACCCGAAGTATTTCCAGGTAACTGGAAAGAAAAGCGGGGAGCGTGAAAGCGAGAAAGAGGGAGGCGGTCCCCCAAAACCAGGTCCGGGAACCGCGTTTGAAAAGTTGGGTCCAACCGAGAAGGAAGGCCGCTCCCCAGATGGGGTTGAGCCTTTCGAACCGGTCGACGAAGAAGCTGTCCACCCCGTTGAGGGGTCCCCCTAAAAGGGATGAGAAGTAGGAAAGAACGACCGAGGTTCTTTGGCCCAAGGAAATGGGGTTGCCGAAGGAAGAGAGGACCCGGTTGAAAAGGCTGTAGTCCCCATGGACGACCTCTAACAGTTGGGGTGAAAAGGCGAGTAGAAAGGGGATCGAAAAGTAGGGGAAGAGGCTCAAGGTCTCCGCGAGTCTT
>CAZLND010000361.1:0-2523 GCA_964560635.1 uncultured bacterium
GCCAGGGTGGCGATGGTCTTACCCACAACGTCCTGGATCTCGGCGGTGACCAGAGCCCGCTCGGTGAGCCGGAAACTGATCTTCACCTTGGGTCCTTCCGGCTGGGCCGAAAGGTCCACCGCGTCGGCGCCGTTCCAGAAATATTGCACGCTGTCCTTTTCCGCCACCAGTAGCTGGCCGAATTGGTGATTGAAGGCGATGCCACGGGGCTGGGTGAACTGGAAGTCGTCCGTCCCCTCGCTCCCGAAGGTCACCACATAATGCAGGTCCTTGTCGAACTTGCGCAGGCAGGACTTGGTGAGATCGGTGGCGATGATATTGCCGTAATAATCGAAAGCGCAGCCCCAAAGCTGGACCGGCGGGTCAGGGAAACGCTCGGAGGTGAGGGAGGAGAGGATGTCCCCGTCCAAGGTCAGGGTCAGGATGCGCTGGCCCTGGCGGTCGATGACCGCCAAGCGGTTGGCGTAAGGGCCCCGCTGATAGAAGGTCCAGGCTTCCTTGCCATCGATGGAAGCGATGGCCGATGGCCCGTCCAGCGGAGGGGTCTTGAGGACGCGGAACCGGCCCTTTGGGTCCATGACTTGGATGCGGTTGTTGCCCGTGTCGGCGATGTATAGGTTCCCTTGGGAATCGTAAGCCACGCCTTGAGGCCCACTGAAAGCCCCGGCCTTCTTTCCCTTGAGCCCCACAGCCTTGACCCATTTGATCCGGAGGCCGTCGTGATGAAGCAAGGCGATGCGGTCATTGCCCGTGTCCGCCACCGCCACATCGCCGCCCGGATGGATGGCCACTCCCGTGGGGGCCATGAACTGTTTGTCCCCCGAACCCGTGGAGCCGAACCGCCGGACCTCCCGCAGGCCTACGTTGTAGACGATCTCACCCGCCCCCGAATTGACGCCCACGATGGTCACCACCACGTCGTCCTGGGGGGAATGATGGTCATTGTTCAAGAGGGCGCAGGCCACGCCCCGGGGGTCGTTGAAGGCGGCGCCGGGGACCATCAAGGTCAACATGGTCTGGGTACCCCGGTGGATATTGAAAGGAAGGAACCCGCTGGTGGGATAAACGTAAGTGGAAGGCGACTTGCTGACGATCTCGATGCCCGAGGCCATGGCCGATCCGGCCCCCGATAGGAAAAGAACAATGGACAGGTAATGGAGCTTGTTCACGAACGGACCTCATTCATCCAGGATCTTGGCAAGGTCATTGTACGGATAAGGGATGGTTTTTCATCCCCCGCAACGCCTCAAAGCCAGCGCCACCAGGCCTAATAGGACCATCAATAGAAGGAACCCCAGGACCTTTTTCTCCTGGCTGGTGAGGGGGAGCCTCATGGCGTCTTTCCTTTCGGTGAAAACGGTCATTATATAGTTCAAAGGGTCCCGTAAAACCGTGGGATTTCCCCCTCTTTTATCCAACCCTTTTGACGGTTGGGACCGTCTAATAGATTGACGGTCCATGGATGTAAATAAGGAAGCTCCCATTACCGACCAACAGATCATCGAACTCATCCTATCGGGCCACACCGAGGCTTACGGCGACCTGATCCGCCAATACCATAAGAAGGTCGTGGGCTATTGCCTGTCCATGCTCTCCAACGCTACCGACGCCGAGGAAGCGGCCCAGGACATCTTCGTGAAGGCCTACCACGCCCTGCGGAAATTCAAAGGGAACTCCTCCTTTTCGACCTGGCTTTACCGGATCACCGCCAACCATTGCCTGGATGTATTAAGGAAGCGCAACCGGCGCAAGACCGTCTCCTGGGAAGGCCTGGTCGAACAGGAAGGGGACCGTATCCTGGCCCTCTTTTCCACTTCCCAGACCGGGGAGTCTCAAATGGAGAACCGGGAGCTGATCGACAAGATCCTATCGACCCTTCCCCCCGATTACCGGACCATCCTGACCCTCAGGGAAGTGGATGGCCTGGAATACCAAGAGATCGCGGCGGCTTTGGATTGTTCACTGGACGCGGTAAAGGGGCGCCTGGCCCGGGCCCGTAAGCTGTTACAAAGCAACTTACGGCACTTTGTGACCCCTGATGGCGTCTATAAAAAAGAGGGAGAGAGTTGAAATGATGAACCACGATAAAATTAGGGAAATGTTGTTCGACCTATACGACCGGCCCCTGACCGAAAGGGAGAGGCAAATGGTCGAGGGTCACCTGCCCGATTGCCCCGAATGCCGTCAAGCCTTCGAGGCCTGGCAGAAGATCAGCCGCACCTTGTTCGCCCAACCCGCGCCGTCGGAGGCCCAGGAAGACCTGTTCGTCTCCAAAGTCATGGCCCGGATCCCCTCTTCTCCCCAGCCGCTTTCGCTCCTCTCATGGAAAGACGCCCTGCGGTGGATGGTACCCCTCCTAGGATCATCCATCGCCGCGGTGTGGTTTTTCGTGGCCGCCCTGAGCGGCTCAGGCGGTTTGGCTTCTTCCGCCAATGTCGAGACGGCCTTTTCGTCCGATACTTCCGACGTCGTTCCTTCGGGCAATGGTATCGTGCTGGCTTCCTATAATTCCGACGCTTTCGT
>CAZLND010000362.1:0-2512 GCA_964560635.1 uncultured bacterium
GGCAGGTCGACCCGCCGGGGGCCATAGGCCAGGGAGAAGGGCTTCCCCGCCAGCGTGAAAGCGGTCTGGTTCTGGAAACCCAGCCACCCTTCCTTTTTTTCGCCGCTGGAATAGCGGGCTACTTGGTAATGAAGGGCCGGCTCTGGGTCCTTTTGGGAAGGGAGCGGCTCGGGTTCGTAGGTTTCCTCGGGCAGGGCGTTTTCCATGCGCTCCTGGGCCTTGAACTCCATGTCCATCCACCCGGTGGAGTAACCCACACCCACCTTCAATGGAGCGGCTGGGGCGAATTCTCCCCGGTGCCGGGTCTGATATTTCAAGGTTCCATCGGACGCCATCAGGACGGCCAGGGCGTTGGAGCTGATATCCTTTGCCCCCTTGGCCAAGCGCTTTTTCCAATCAGCTTCTTTCTCGAAAAAGACCGAGGCCGGGCCCAGGTCCAAATGGCCGTTCTCGGGGCTCCCCAGGAAAAGCCACTGATTTTCGTGCACGAAGGAGCTGTTCAAATCGATGTGAACGGCAGGAAAACCTTTCTCGCCTTCCTGGGCCAGTCTTCCCCTGACCCTCTTTTGGGCGCTCAGGTAGAACTGATCCACCATCAGGACCCCATCCTCCGGCAAATGGACGATGAGTGGCCTGTCCGGATCGGGCTGGCGAAAATTGAAGGAAGCCGGGATCTGTTCGATGGCGCCATCCCCTAGTTGGTAGTAAAGGGTGGGTTTGTCCTCTTGGAAAATATGGCCCGTTTCGCCTTCGTTAAGGGCGATCTGTCCATCCGCCCCCCACTGTTGGGTCACAAGGGCCCCCATCATCACGATGATGATGCCCAGATGGGTGACCACAAAACCGGTCTGATATTTTTTCCAAGGAAAGCGGGACAAGGCGGAGCAAAAGAGATTGATCGCGAGCAACGACAGGAAGCCCGCGAACCACCATGTGCCATAGACGAAACGCTTGGCCACCACAGTGGAATAACGGGATTCCACGATCGTTCCAGCCGCCAGAAGGATGGCCAGGACAAGGATCATGGGAAGGGCCATTTGGACGGACCCCAGGAACTTTAGGACGCGATTTTCTTTGAAGGGATTCAAACGGGTCTCCGCTCGCAAAAATGAAGCTGTATCTTAAGCGGAGCCATGGGGCATGGCAAGTGACCTGCGTCATAAAGAAAAAGCCCCGATCATATAAATGAACGGGGCTTTATGAAAAACTAACGCGAATGAATTTTATAAGTTAAAAGACAACCCAACGTTAACCGGCAGATAAGTACTTGTCCCGCCGCTACCGATGATAACGCTGGCCTTCCCCTCAACGAAAATGTTCATACCGGAACCAGCTTCGAACTCGAGTCCCGCTCCAGCTTGAATCATTGGATTGGTGGTAGAGGCCGATGCCGAGGCCGAACCAACTCCGCTGACACTACCCGTTTCAGTTAAAGAGAACAGTGAAAGTCCAGCCGCACCGATCAGATATGGTTTCATGGATCCGGTACCCAGACGATATTTTAAAGCAGCTAACACCTCAATATTGCTATAGCTTTCGCTAATGGTTGCCCCTGCGAAAGAGGAAGAAGGTCCACTGAAAGTATAATAGGCGGCTGACCCACCGAACGAAAGACCTCCTCCGACTGGGAAAAATCCAGCCAAGCCTCCCCCAAATCCTATGCCATAGCCCGTTTCCAGTGAATAACCTAATCCAGCGAATGGGGCCAACTCAAATTTGTTGGCCGAAGAAGCGTATGAAGCCAGAGCTGTGGAAGCCGCCGGGCTTGTGGCCGCAGGATCCGCGGGGGCCGTCCCCACTTTCGCCTTCAAGGATTGGACGAACGAGGACAAGGAAGCGTTATTAGGGTCCAGGTTCAAGGCCTTCTCATAATTCGCCAGGGCATTGGTATTATCGCCCTTTGAGTAATAGCAGTTCCCCAAACCTTGATAAGCCGGCCCGTAATTGGGGGTCAGTCCGACCACGGCTTGGTAATACTGGATAGCTTGATCGTAATTCTTGGCTCCATAGGCCGTATTTCCCGCCTGCATATACTGGGCGGAAGTGCCGGTTTGGGCCATGACAGAAGAGGTTAAACCCGCGAGAAACAAAAGAACGGCCACCAAAGTCTTTAACTGTTTCATAGGACCTCACTCACCTTGTTATTGAATTGAACAACCCACAAACTCAAATCGTTTTACGGAAAAGACAATCGGAACCATCCCCAACAAAACGTCCCGAACTTAGCTTGTAAAACGAGTGCCTGATTATAACAACCACTATTGGCGGGGGAAAAGTTAAATCCCGCTTCCTAACACCTTTAAACTCCACTAAATAGTGCTGGACCACCGATTTTTATTCCAAAAATATTCCAAAAATAAACGCGCGGGTCCCACGAGTGGATCGGGTCTTTTACTGGGTCAAGCAGAGATCACCTGAAAATTCATTTGGGGAGGGGCAAAGAACCCGGCGGCGGTAGGAGCAGGCCCGGAACCGGGGTCGGAACGATGGGAACCGGCGTGGGAGTAGGCGT